>JAICWG010000099.1 GCA_025934915.1 Nitrospira sp. | reverse complement strand
GGCGGCAGCGGCACGTTTCCATGACCGGTCGACCTATGCTGGGTTGACTCTTGACGGCCACGCGCCGGCGCCTGCTCCGATCCTGGTTTCCTCTCGATCTGGAAGCAACATCGGGACAGGCCTGTTTTCAGCCGCTGCCGCCGTTGCATTGGCGCTGTTCGAGCTGTTCCGCAATCGATTGCCGAACCGAGTGGATAAGAGAATCCGGCGAATGCTGAGACCGACCGTACTCGTGTTGAACGGTTGGCACAGCGGGCACGTCGGCGATTATGTCGTGTGGCTGATGATCGGCACGACTCTGTTGGGAGCGCTGTGGCTGGTGACCGTGCAATTGATCTGATGATCGGCGAAGAATCGGAATATCCTTCGGCTCGGCAAGCTGGTCGATCAACCGATACTAGGGCGTGTCACCAGTTCGCGGCGGTGTAATTTTCAGGATTCATACAAGAGCCTGCGAGTGATTCATTATTCAGAGGCCAAGTGAGGGACTTATGAATGGCAAGACGCTAGGCGTGGCGTGACGACCAGTGGGGGCGGATCAAGGATTTCCTGCCCGAACGCGAGGGGCATGTTGACGGGACGGCCAAGGAGAACAGGCAGTTCATCGACGCGTCGTATACAGGTACCGCGCCGGCATGGCGTGGCGAGACCTGCTGGAGAGGTTCGAGGACTTCCGGGTGATCCATACGCCCTGGAGCAAACGCGGCATCTGGCGGAAGACGTTGACAACGAAGACTCGATGATCGATTCCACGATTGTCCGTGTCCATCAGCACAGCGCCACATGACATGACATAGGGTTCGGTGGAGCGCACACAACCTACAAAAGACTCCCGGTACTTTTTTCTCGGTACTTCTTTTCTCTCGTCGGTTTCTGCAGCTGTACTTTGACTCCTTAGATCAGCGTCATGACCTTGGCGGTGGAGAAGCTGGCCGAGCAGGATGGGATCATGCTCAGCGCGGAGACGCTGCGGCGCTGGTTGCGGGCTGAAGGTACTCTATGCAGACATGTACACGATGTATCAGTCACCGGCGGGGCCGACCGTGGCGGGCAACTGGCCGGGACGGTGGAAGCTGGGGGTCTTGACAGTATCTGCCTGAATAATTTGTCTGTACCATCACATTTATACACGTTATACACGGCTGAGCCATGTTGTGAGTGCCCGTATCGCGGGCGGTAATTAATTAAGGAGAAGGGAGAAAAGCCATGCAGAATGTAAAACGCATCTGGTCGATTGTAGTTGTTACCATGACCATGACTCTGACGATCGCGAGTTGGTCTGTCGGTTCGGTCTATGCGGCCACGGCGAAGGAAATCGACGTCAACGTCGATGTCGCATTGAAACAATTTGTCCAAGACGTCAAGGGCGCCAAGGATTTTTTGGCAAACAGCAAAGGGATATTGGTTCTTCCGAAGGTCATCCAGGCCGGTGTGGGGGTCGGCGGTGAGTATGGCGATGGGGCGCTACGCATTGAGGGGCAGACCGTGAGTTACTACAACATAACCTCGGCCTCCTTGGGGGTTCAGCTCGGGGCGCAAATGAAGACGATTCTCCTCGTGTTTTTGGAAGACGGGGTGCTGAATAAATTTCGCAAGAGTGACGGCTGGAAGGCCGGGGTGGACGGCTCTATCGTGCTGGCGAATCTCGGAGCAGAAGGTTCAGTCGACACGAAAAAATTCAACGACCCGATTGTCGGCTTCGTCTTTGGCCAGAAGGGGCTGATGTACAACTTGTCGTTGGAAGGCTCGAAGTTTACAAAAATATATAAGTAAAGTGTTTAGACTAAGTAATTATGTTATTCTTCCGCTCAGGTTTTATGGGAGCTACGTGACGATGGGCGAGACGCTGAGCGCAGTCGGAAGCGTTGAGCATTCGCTATCTCTTCATCGTGGGTGTTGCAGCATGATGAGCAACACCGATTACATCGCGCATGCTGAGAAAAATACGGACAGGGAGAAAATAAGTTGGAAACCGTCGCAGACAGCTTGAAGTCGTGTACGTGTAATGGACCACGGGAGGGGGCTTGGGATGCGACAGAATGAGAAATGCTTAGAAGTGGTCGTGGTGACGGGAGCCTCGGCCGGCGTCGGACGCGCCATCGTGCGTGAGTTCGCGAAACATGGAGCGTCCATCGGTTTGCTCGCCAGGAGCCATGATGGATTAGAGGGCGCCAGGCAGGAGGTCGAAGAGGCGGGCTGTCGTGCGCTCGCTATCCCCACCGATATGTCGGATCCCAAGCAGGTCGAGGACGCGGCCGATACGATCACGCGGGAATTGGGTCCGATCGACGTCTGGGTGAACGTCGCCATGGTCTCAGTGATTTCACCGGCCATTGAGATGACGCCCGAAGACTACCAGCGTGTCACCAATGTCTCATATCTTGGGTATGTCTATGGCACGCTCGCGGCAGTCCGGAGAATGAAGGAGCGCAATACAGGCAAAATCATCCAAGTCGGCTCCGCGCTCGCCTACCGATCAATCCCACTGCAATCGGCTTACTGCGGCGCCAAGCATGCGATTCAAGGCTTTACCGATTCGCTACGGTCCGAACTGATTCACGACGGCAGCCACATCGATATTACGACGTTGCAATTGCCGGCCGTGAACACCCCGCAATTTACCTGGGTCAAAAGTCGCATGCCTCATCATCCGCAGCCGGTTCCGCCGATCTATCAGCCGGAGGTCATCGCCAGGGCTGCCTATTGGGCCGCGCATCATCGACGGCGCGAGCTCTGGATCGGGTTTTCCGCTGTCAAGGCGATTATCGCCCAAAAACTTATGCCTGGATTTGCCGATCGCTATCTGGCCTGGACCGGATACAGCGCGCAACAGACTGATCAACCGGTGGATCCACACCGTCCGAATAATTTGTATGAGCCATTGTCGGGAGATTTCGGCGCGCATGGCGAATTCGACGGCAGAGCACAATCTTTTAGTCTCCAGTCCTGGCTCAACATGCGCAGAAATTGGATAAGCCTGGCCGGTCTTGGCGTGGTTGCCGGATACATGTGCTATGCGAAGGCACAGTCCATGAAGGCGACGCACCGGCTCGGATACCGCCAACGTCATTGAGACGAACACGCATGGAACAACGAGACGCATGAATGCATCTGGAGGGTTTGTAATGGAGATCCGACAGGCTCTCCGTCTGATGACCTTGACTGCTCCGCTCCATCCTATCCTAGTCCATTTCACCATTGGTCTCATGATCGCGTCGCTGGGCGCGGATACGATCGGCTTTCTCTTCGATGTCGCCTCACTTGCCGACACCGGCTGGTGGACGATGGTGGGCGCCCTGGCCGTCACGCCATTGACCCTCGCCACCGGGGCCGTCTCTCGCAGACGGATTCCGATCGAGGAGGGCCCGGCCCGCTCGTTCTTGCGCTCCCACATGGCTTTGGGGCCGGTGATTTTCGGGCTGCTGATCATCATGACTGTCTGGCGGGCGGTGTTCTGGCAAGACGACGAATTCGTGAGCGGGTGGTACCTGCTGGGACTGTACGGCGTTGGATTCGTCATGACCGTTCAAGGGTATCTGGGCGGCGAACTTGTCTATCGGTATGGCGCCGAGGTGAAACGAGCCTATCGCAAAATGCCCGTCCATCAGGCCGATGGCGCTCCTCCATCCCTGCCGTCCTCCTCATACGCCCCGGAGCAGGACTGGAAAGCCATGCAAAAGGTCATGCATGGAGGGACCGAGTGACACCGATCGAATTTCTCGGTCTGTATCCATTTCAGTGGCTCGCGATCATTACAGCCGGCACGGCCTTTTTCCTGATGATCGACGCTCTGGTCGGGCATTATCGACGGGCCTTCGCCTATCGCATGCAGTACGCGCCTGTGGTCACCGGTACCGCGCTCGTCGTCGCGGCCCTCCTCGCTGCAGGCTTTCCCGATCTCCCTCTGCTGAATCAGCTCTTGTCATGGGCGGGTTGGCTGGCAGCCGCCACGGGCTTGGTCGGATTCGCCTACCACTTTTATTATGGGATCGTGACCAAGCCCGGAGGGCTGAAGTGGATCCTGCACTATCTGATGTATGGTGCGCCCATCTTTGCCCCGTTGGGCCTGACCGCTGCTGGAGTACTCGGCATCATCACGGCGCACGGGCTCGCCGGCGAGCATGCGGTATTCGGCCTTGTCATGCCGATCGCGTTATTTCTCTTTGTGGCCATCGCGCTCGCCGGAGCCATCGCGCAGGCCGGCATCCTTCATTATCGGGGCGCCTTCAACAATCCGGCGATGTATGCGCCGTTGACCGTTCCCTCGCTGGCCATGATCGCGGGCGTCTGGATGGCTCTGGCGCCTTCGACGGTCGCGCGAGCCGCCTTTGCCGTCTTATTGTGGATGACGTTGCTGGTCGGATTCATCGGCTTCGGCATGCATCTCCGTGGGCTGGATCGTGAAATGGGGGGCCTCTACCTGTGGCATGTCAATCTCCTCGAGGGGCCGCCGCAAGGCGCGCCGGGGCTGTTCATTGCCTGGGCCGCAATCGGATTGGTCGGCATGTATTTACTGTAACCGACGTTCATCGCCGGAGGCATTATGAGATCGACGCAGGAACAGAACGACGAATTCCGGTCGCCGTATCCACGCTACAATGTGCTGGATAAGTGGTTGTCGCCCGATTGGGACGACCAGACACGCGAAGTCGTCCGCCGTCGGTTGGAGAAGGTCCCTCCGATTCGTTTCTTCTCCGAGAAGGAGGCGCAGACTCTCGCCGCGGTGGCCGAGCGGATCATTCCACAACCCGAGCGAAAAGAAGGCGAGAAGATACCGATCGTTCCCTGGATCGACGAGAAACTCTATGAGGACACACGTGACGGCTATCGCTACGAAAAGCTTCCGCCGCAACGGCAGGCGTGGCAACAGGGGCTGGCCGGGATCGATGAGACGGCCGGCATGTTGTTCAAAGGCCGGCGGTTCGTGGACCTCGACGCGGAGTCGCAAGATGAGGTGCTGAAGCGGGTCCAGAAGGGCGATCCTCCAGGGGAGATCTGGAAGCAACTTCCCAGCCGGTCATTCTTTGAACACATACTCTTGAAGATCGTCGTCAAAACGTACTACATGCATCCGCTTGCCTGGAACGAAATCGGCTACAACGGACCATCCTCGCCGCGCGGCCATGTCCGGATCTGGGAGAACGGTCTCGATCCCTGGGAAGCTCAGGAGGAGGCGCGACGTCGATGACGCAACAGGATCAGAACATGTCCAGCTGGTCGCTCACGGCCCCCGGCATCCACGGCGAACCGGTTCCGATGCGCGACTGGTCCCGCGAAGAAGTGGATGTGTGCGTGGTCGGCGCCGGCGCAGGCGGCGGGGTGGTGGGCGCGAAACTCGCCGAAGCTGGATTTTCAGTGGTGATTTTGGATGCAGGCCCTCACTGGGATCCCATGAATGATTTCATCTCGGATGAGCATGCCTCCTCCAAGCTGTACTGGACCGATGAGCGCATTACGGGCGGCGACAATCCGGTAGAGCTGGGCACCAACAATTCAGGGCGCGGCGTGGGCGGCAGCACCGTCCATTATTCCATGATCGCTCTTCGCGCCCATCCCGACCATTTCAGGCGACGCACGATAGAAGGCGCTGTCGAAAATACCGATCATCGAGATTGGCCCTTGGCATTCGACGATCTGGAGCCGTACTACGAAGAAGTGGAGGAGGCGCTTCAGATTGCCGGGCCCACGTTCTATCCCTGGGGTAAGCCGCGCCGGCGACGGTATCCTCAACGAGAGCATGAACTCAGCGCCTCGGCCAACGTGCTCGTCCGCGGCTGCGCCAAACTCGGGATTCCGGTCGCGCCCTCCCCCATCGCGACCTTGAGCGCGCCGCATGAGGACCGCCCTCCATGTGTCTACCGCGGGTTCTGTAACTTCGGATGCACGACCAATGCAAAGAGTTCCATCCTCGTGACCTATATTCCACGCGCCATCCGCGCCGGCGCCGAGGTTCGAGGGAATGCCATGGTCGCGCGGATTACCCACGATTCGCGCGGACGCGCCACCGGTGTGCTTCACTTTCGAAAGGGAAGCGACGAGCTCTTTCAACAGCGGGCGAAAAGCGTCATTGTCGCCGGGTATGCCATCGAAAGTCCGCGGCTATTGCTGAACTCGTCCAGCTCCCTGTTTCCGCAGGGTCTCGCGAACTCATCCGGCATCGTCGGGAAATATTTCATGGTGCAGTCCAGTGAACAGGTGTTCGCCAAGTTTCCCGAACGCATCAACCAGTATAAAGCCCCGCCGCCGGGAGGAGCCATTACGGAGCACTTCAATCGAACAATGCCCGGGGTCGGGTTCGTCGGCGGCTATACCATCGAAGTCATCGGTCCGCACCCGGTGGACTTCGTCGCGAAAATGGCCGCGGGGCGCGGACTGTGGGGAGCCGAGTTGCGCCGTGAAATGTTCGACTATAACCATTTTTCCGCCCTCGGCATGGTCGGCACCGTCATGCCCAACCGGAAAAACGAGGTCAAGCTCCATGAGACCGAACGAGATCGGTACGGCCTGCCGGTTCCGCATGTGATTTTCAGCTATCACGAGAACGATAAGCGGCTTATCAAGCATTCCATTGCGAAAATGAAGGAAATTTTTGAGGCGGCCGGCGGCACAGACGTCTGGTCGGATCATCGCACGTCGCACCTGCTCGGCTGTTGCCGAATGGGCGACGACCCGGCCGATTCCGTCGTCAACGCCGATTGCCGGGCCCATGATGTGCCCAACCTGTTTATTTGCGACGGGTCGGTCTTCCCCAACTCGACCGGCGTCAATCCGTCATTGACGATCCAGGCGCTGGCCGCCCGTACAGCCGATCGTATAACCGACATGGCCCGGCGCGGGGAGTTGTGGTGACCTACTCCTCACCTGCCGTTGGTCTGATAGCCGACGCTCCGCTTGTGGGAATATGGACGATCGTTGACCGTTGACGAAGGAAGAGGAGGGAACCATGATGCCGATCGGTCATACGCGGTGGGCCATCGCCGAAGGATATATTCCGTCGTACAGCAATGGGCCGGAGCCGCAATTCACCAGCCATGAAACGGTCAGCATGCTGAACGCCTCCGAGCAGGATGCCCATGTCCGAATCACAATTTTTTATTCTGATCGCGAGCCAGCGGGTCCCTATCGCATCACGGTCGCGGCGCGCCGCACGATGCATCTACGCTTCAATAATTTGACCGATCCGGAGCCGATCCCTCGCGATACGGATTATGCCAGCGTCATCGAATCGGATGTTCCGATCGTCGTCCAACATACGCGGCTCGATTCGCGCCAGACGGCGAATGCCTTGCTCAGTACCATTGCGTTTGCAAGCCATGAATAGGCGAGGTGCGATCGTGACGACAGCAGGGAGGATGACGCAGCCGCCGATCTCACTGAAGCCGAACAGCATCCCTCAGAAAGCTCGTAGTTCAGCGCCGGATGGCTGGATGTTCGTTCAATTATTCGTGGGCTCTTCGAAGAGATCCATTGTATATGCCGGTTGAATCTTTGGGTGGCCGATGTCCCAGCGGAATGAACCATGCTCTTAAAAGTTTGCTTTCAGCGTCATCTGGATGTGGCCGTTGAAGGATTCGAGCACGAGAGATGAACGCATTGTGGCGGAAATTCATGCGCATTGTGGTCTCGGTGCCGCACTATGCGGTTCTCGCGCTGCTCTGGCCCTTGGCATGGGGAGGATGCCTGTTGTCCATCTGGCTGGCGTACCGAACCGCCGAGTTCATTTACATACACGTCTTTCACATTACTCATGAGGCGTTTCGCGACCTTCTGTCCGCCCTGTTGCATTCGATCGAACTCCTGTTGCTGGTCTCCCTCCCCGGCATCATGGGCATCGTCGCCTATCGCACTCTCCGCTTCTACGTCAATCCGATTGCCAAGCAACGGCCGTCGATCGAGACGGAATTCGACATGGCGAAGCGGTTGGTGCTCGGCACGCTGGTTTCGGTGGCCGGCACGCGGATGCTTATCCAACTGCTCGAGGGAAATATGGAACTGAATCTGTACATCAGCGGCGGTCTCTTGATCGTGTCTCTGACGTTCTATACGGTGTTCGCAATCGGCAAAGGATGAGGAGGACGTGAGCGCGACGGATCTGGCATCGACACTAGACGGACGCCCGACGTAAACACATGAAGTCAAGAACAATTGTCTCGGTAAAGACAGATTGCCGTGATCGGGAATCAACAATCGTTAAGATTTTCGGTCGTTTTTCAGGGCATTTTGCTTGCATTCTTTTAACAGGACAACATTTTCATCGCCCAACTTGTCGGCCGGTGAAATAGATGCATCTCGAAGACTACGCACTCATCGGCGATACACATACGGCGGCGTTGATAAGCCGTCATGGATCCATCGATTGGTTATGCCTCCCGCGCTTCGATTCCAACGCCTGTTTTGCAGCCTTACTCGGCAATGAACAGAACGGACATTGGATGATCGCTCCTTCCGATCAAGAGTATCGTGTCACGTGGCGTTACAGACCGGATACTCTCATACTCGAGACAGACTTTACGACGAAAGATGGAGTGGTACGTGTCATTGATTGTATGCCGATTCGGCAAGACCATCCTACGATCGTGCGTATGGTGAAGGGTATTCACGGCTCCGTTCGCATGCACATGCAGCTGATTCTTCGCTTCGATTATGGCTCTGTCGTCCCGTGGGTAACCAGGCATGCCGGCGGCCTCCATGCGGTTGCCGGACCGGATAGCGTGTACATGGCCGCCGGCGCGCCGACTCAGGGGAAGCAATCGACGAGGGTGGCGGATTTTGACGTTCAGGCCGGACAGCAAGTCTCTTTCGTGATGCTATGGCATCTCTCTCATGAACCGGTACCTTCCGCACCTGATGCCGCCCATGCGATCGAGAAAACCACGCAATGGTGGCGACAGTGGACCTCTCGATGCCGCCCCGGAGAGGAGCATCGAGAAGCGGTCATTCGTTCGTTGATTACGCTCAAGGCCCTGACATACGCTCCGACCGGAGGCATCGTGGCGGCACCCACCACGTCCCTCCCCGAACGCCTCGGCGGCGTCCGCAACTGGGACTATCGCTATTGTTGGATTCGCGACGCCACCTACACGCTCTATGCGTTGCTCATGGCCGGCTATAAAGAAGAGGCGTCATCGTGGCGGGATTGGCTCGTTCGTGCAGTCGCCGGCGACCCGGCGCAACTACAGATCATGTACGGAGTCGGCGGTGAACGACGCCTGACTGAAATCGAGCTCGCCTGGCTATCCGGTTACGAGGGATCATCGCCGGTAAGGACCGGCAATGCGGCTTGGCGGCAGCTTCAACTGGATGTGTTCGGCGAAGTCATGGATACGCTTCATCAGGCGCGCCGGACCGGCATGGAAACCAACGAACGCGGCTGGGCCATCCAGACCGCCATGATGGAATACCTCGAGTCGAAATGGAAAGAGCCCGACGAAGGCATCTGGGAAATCCGTGGCCCGCGTCGGCACTTCACCCATTCAAAAGTCATGGCTTGGGTCGCGATGGACCGCATGGTCCAGGACATCGAGACGTTCCATCTTCCCGGCGATGCAGCCCGCTGGAAACGGATTCGAGAGGAGATCCATCAAGACGTATGCGACAAGGGGTTCGATCCTTCGCGCAACACCTTTACGCAATATTATGGATCGCGACAAGTCGATGCCGGCTTGCTGATGATCCCGTTGGTCGGTTTTCTTTCTCCTCATGATCCGCGCGTCCAAGGAACGGTGCAGGCCATTGAGAAAGAATTGTTTTGCGATGGATTGGTCCAACGCTATTCCCACCATGGCTCTCAGAGCGTGGATGGCTTGCCGGCAGGAGAAGGCACATTTCTCGCCTGCTCGTTTTGGTTGGTCAATACCTATGTTCTTCAGGGTCGTCGCAAGGAAGCAGAGCAGCTGTTTCAGCGACTCCTGGCGCTTCGAAACGATCTCGGGCTTCTGTCCGAAGAATACGATACAGAGGCGAAACGGTTGGTGGGAAACTTTCCACAGGCCCTCTCCCATCTGTCGTTAGTCAATACGGCCTATACTCTTTCAAATGCAGCCGGACCATCACAGCATCGGCAGAACAACGAGTAAGGAACTATCGTTTGAATCAGAAAGTCATATCGAACGGTGAGATGAGGGAATCCCCCAGTCGATAGAACGGTCTGCGCACGGTAGGCTTTCCAGCGAGGAATACTGCACATGGATCCGACCACGACTGAACTCGGTTTCCCCGTTTGGCTGAGGATTAACCACTTTATCAATCTCTTCTGCATCTTCCTTCTCATACGAAGCGGTCTTCAAATTCTCGCCGATCATCCAAAACTCTATTGGAATGACCATTGCCGACCGGGAAACGAATGGGTGAAGTTCGGGAAGAAAAAGATGCCGACGAATCGGCTATTCACGTCGATGGACGAGGCGGAGGACGTCTCCCCCGTCTTCGCTATTCCGGGAGGACATCACAATCTGGGGGCCGGCCGTCATTGGCATTTTTTGATCGTGCCGCTCTGGATTCTGAACGGCCTCTGCTATGTGGGCTTGCTGTTTGCTACCGGACAATGGCGGCGCCTCATTCCAACGAGCTGGTCGATTTTCCCCGAGGCGTGGAACAGCCTCCTGACGTTCGCGAGCCTCACGGTGCCGCCGGAATCATCATTTCATCCGTATGATCCCCTCCAGCAACTCGTGTACACCGCCGTCGTCTTTCTTCTCGGCCCGCTGATGATCGCCACGGGCCTATCACAATCACCCGCGCTGATTGCCCGATACCCATGGTACCCGCGCATATTCGGAGGACGGCAGGGCGCGCGAAGTCTCCATTTTATCGGTTTGATGCTCTTGATATTCTATGTGCTCTCGCATCTCACCATGGTCATCCTCGTCCACTTCCCGCGCGACGTGGAGACAATGTTTTCCATGTTTGGCCCGCCGGGTCTGCTGTCTGTTGCGGCCTTCCTCTCGGCGTCCTTGGCGCTGCTCGCCGTCATCGGATTCCACATTGCGGCGACCTTGTACACACGCCGACACCCACGCAGCTTCCAAGAACATGCCGCGAAGATCGTCGAGCCGCTCATGCGCTTCTTCTTCGGCAAGTTGAGATCGCGCCAGCATTTCGACCGACAAAACGTGACAGCCATGCATCATGTCAACGGCTATCCGCCCGAGAACGGCGACTATCGTCGCATGGCCGAAACCGGATTTCATGATTGGCGTTTGCGCATCGGTGGACTCGTCGAACAGCCGCTGGAACTCTCATTGAATGATCTCCAGCAGATGCCCAAGCATGAACAAACGGTCAGACACAACTGCATTCAAGGCTGGACCGGCATCGCTACCTGGGCCGGCGTCGAAGTCCGCGAGGTCTTGCAGCGCTGTCATCCGAAGTTGGAAGCCAAGTGGATCGTGTTTCATGCGTTCGTCCAGGACGAATATGCGCCCGACCACTACTACGAAGCCTTCACGCTGGAGGAGGTAAAAGGTCCGCAGACTATCCTGGCTTATGAGATGAACGGACGTCCCTTACCCTTTGAACACGGTGCGCCTTGTCGTCTGAGGTTGGAGACGAAGGTCGGGTACAAAATGGTGAAGTATCTGACGCACATCGACCTGGTGGCCTCATTGGACCAGGTTGGATTCGGCTATGGTGGATACCGCGAGGACCATCAGTTCTACGGGAAGGTGGGATCGATCTGATGGCTACGTCGTTCTTCCACGAAGAAACGATTCCCACCGACGACGTCACCGTCATGGAGCTGGTGCGCTATTACTATGACGATATCTCGGCTGTGATATTGACGCGCTCGTTTCGTATTGTTCCTACGACAACAAAAAGAGAATTCCTCGATAATGGCCACATCCCGTTCGCTGACCTTCGCGCGGACCTCAAGATCCTGTTGATCCGGTTTCTGTACCATCGCAATGACAAAGATAAGGTTGCCTCATGAAAATCTTCCTTCTCGCATTGATCGGCATTCCGATTCTCTGGCTGCTGGGCTTGCTCGCTTATTTACTCTCCTGGATCGATTTCGACAAAGATCGGTCATACGTTTCTAAGTGAACGCAACAGCCGCATGAAATCCATTTCGCTAAAAGACGGTGTTTAAAAGCGAATTGACGAGGAACTTAGTGGACACTACCCAGGCAAGGCTTGATACCAGCCGTTGGCCTGAACGAGGGTGATCTTACTATCGAAAAGTCGGCTGACTTGATCACTCGTAAGCAGCGTTAATTTGAAACCGTCGGCAAGGATCTTTCCCTCTTTTAGGAAAATGACGCGATCGATCTCGGGAGGAATTTCATGCAGATGGTGCGTCACGAGCAGCACAGTCTTTCCTTTCGCGATTTGAGCACGCAGCAAATCGAGATACTGGAAGCAGGCCTTGAGGTCAAGACCACTCGTCGGTTCATCCAGCACCAGCACCGGAGGGTCATGCACCAGCGCCCTTCCTAGCAGAAACCTTCTCTGCTCGCCGGTGGAGAGATGGCCGAAGCGGCGGCCGGACAGAGCCACAATTCCCAATTCTTGCATCACCTCATACGCCCTGGTCATCTGAGTCTTGCTGAATTGTTGGTATTCATAGGTATCGTTGCTCGCATAGAACCCGGAGAGGATCACATTGAGCCCCTCGGCACAGATCAAATAGTCTCGATGAAGATCGTGAGACACGATGCCGATTTGTTTCCGCACATCCCACACATTCCAGCGTTCATCGCCGAAAAGCGCCATTCTCGTTTCATCCTTCGGCATTGCATGTACTTCGCCTGACAACAATTTGAGAAGCGTCGATTTTCCCGCTCCATTAGGACCAAGAATGGCCGCATGCTCCCCCTCTCGCAAGGCAAAAGAGAAATCCGAGAAGACGCAGGTATCTCCTCGATAGACCGTGGCATGTCGGATATCGAGTATCGGAGGAGAATCGACTGAACTGCTGCTTTCTTTGAGCGGATCGTGAACTGGGCCATCGACGGATCGACCGGTGCGGCGAGCCTGTTCAAGACCGGCTCGAGCCAACGCATCCGCCCGCTCGTTTTCTGGGTGTCCGCTATGCCCTCTGACCCAGTGCCATTCGAGTGTATGCTTGGCAGTCAGGGCATCAAGTCGCCGCCACAAGTCTTCATTCTTCACCGGGTCTTTCCCGGCGGTTTTCCACCCGCGCTGCTTCCAACTGTGAATCCATTCGCTAATGCCCTTCTGGACATACTGCGAATCGGTATAGACCCGTGCCTCTACCAACTTCGTGAATGATTGCAACGCCTCAATGACCGCGAGCAGCTCCATGCGGTTATTTGTCGTCGCCGGCTCTCCGCCACAGAGTTCTGTTTCCTTGTCATTGATTCGCAGCAAGACCCCCCAGCCTCCGGGCCCAGGGTTTCCGCTGCAGGCGCCGTCTGTATAGATCTCAATCATATGATTCTTCTTGTGATCAGCCGTTCGCGTCGAGATTGTACTACGTTTCATTCCAACTATAGCCATCAAATTGTTGTTGTCTTAGACCCAGGCTTGAACGCATTCATCGGGCAGTCGTCCGATCTTGCATATCTCGACAGCTTGACTAGTAGCTACTTGCATATTATGATGTGGCTACTTTCATATAGGGTGATTCAATGATTCATGTGGGTGTCAAAGATTTGAAAAACCACTTGAGCCGATATCTCAAGAAAGCTCATGCTGGAGAGACTATTCGTGTCACTGATCGAGGCGAGGTTATTGCGGTCGTTACCGGCATTGCACCCCAAACATCTCCGCTTCTCAAAACGTTGCATCACCTCATCGATGGTGAGCGCTATCACTGGAACGGACGGAAACCAAAAGGTATGTCTCAAAGGCCGCCGCTCACACTTGGTCCGACATTGGCCGATCTCATCGCCGAAGACCGACGATGATGTTGTACTGCGATACCAGTGCACTGGTTAAGCTATATGTGGAAGAGGCTCATTCCGATGCTGTAGCGAAGGCGATTGCCAACGTCGACGCCATCGCCACCTCACTGTTGGCCTATCCTGAAACCCGTGCTACGCTGGCCCGAGCCCAACGAGACCGGCGGCTGCGCCCCTCCGACTTCCGAAGGGTCATTGCCCAGTTTCAGCAAGATTGGTCCTCGTTTGTGGTCATCGATACCCATCACTCTCTCATGCTCCACGCCGGAGAACTTGCGGATCACCATGCCCTTCGCGGAGCCGATGCGATCCATCTCGCTTCAGCCATCCAATTGGCGCACGACCTTAAGTCCTCCCCGAAGCCGATGACCTTTCTCGCCTTTGATGTCCCACTTACACGAGCCGCAGCGCGTGAGCATCTTCCGCTTCACATTCTCAGCCAGAAAGCATAGCAGAGGCCTCCAAAGCATCATTTCAGATCTCGTTCCCATCGAGTTCTCACAGATTGAACCGACCTATCTTTCATAGAGCAGCTTGCCTTCGGCCAGCACAGTGGAGATAAAGGCATTGGGGACTGTCTTCCATTCTTCGACCTCTTGGGGAGTCCAGACGACAATATCCTTGGCGGGAAACACCCCGCAGAGCACCCGTCGATACCGTCCCGAACGCCGATAGCGAGGCAGGTCGGACTCTTCAATGATCAGCAAGTCCAAATCACTGTCCGGGCGGGCGGTACCCTTGGCATGCGAGCCGAACAACAGAATCTTGATGGGAGAACCAATGGTGAGAATGCGGTGGACCACTTCGACGAGGAGTTGGTCTGTCACCGGTGGAAAAGTGAGAATACCCGCCATTCGTCGAAATCTCCAGAGAGCCAATCGCCGTCATGATAGCGAATGCTGCCCGGCTTTTCCACAAATGGAGGGATCAGCCGGTCCTTACGCCGAGTTCATCGACCAGATAACATCAGAGCGATTCAGCATAGCAGGGCATCCATTGCCGCATCCATTGCCGGCAAGACTTTCTGATCCCACCGATGACCTTCCTGGAAATCGCTCTCTGGTAATCAGCCTCAAATCCAGAGCAATCCGTGGAGCAGTACTGTCATGCCTCACTCTTACCTTTGAATTGTCGGTTTTTTGTGGTTCTCCCATTAACTGTCGAAGCTCCGCAGATGACAGCCCAGGCTGAATATTTGAAGAGTTTTTTATCTATAGAGTTTGGGATGCACATGCCTGCCTTCTCAATTGAACCTGGATCCTAAGGAAATAAGGCCGATGGGCAGATTTTTCCGAGGGACACAAGCTCTTCCGAGAGCTTATCTAAAGTTCTATCTGTGGTCAACCGAAATAGACACTACAAAAAAGTGTAATCATCGGGGAGCCACGGATGAGCGACATCATCGATCTAGAAAAATTATTTCATCGTAGTAAAGACCGCATCAAAGACTTAGGCGAAGTGTTCACACCCGAATTGTATGTGGAAGATATGCTCAATCTCCTCGCAAAAGATAAGCGGGGACTTTGGTCTCACGAGGAAATTTCTTTTTTTGAACCCTGCTCAGGTCACGGGAATATCGTCCTCCCGGTTTACAAGAGACGACTTGAAGGAATGTATAAAAAAGCAGTGGCTCAGGGGTTGAGCGGAAAGTCTGCCGATGCCCCTTACTATGCTGTTGCCAATGCTCTTAATACTTTGTGGGCGATTGATATTGACTCTAAAAATGTAGAGAACTGCCGCTCCCGTGTACTGTCCGCGACCTTGGAATTTTTAAAAACGAAACTGGATATTACAAGCGACCTCGTTCTTTTATCGCAAAAACGGGGTTTCTTCGCTCATGTGCTATCGGCGATCAAATGGCACATTGATGAAAATGAAACCTTGTCTGCATTAAGCACACCAGAAAATGCCAAAGCCAGTGCCAACCTTACCAATGCAGGATCGAAATGGTTTTCACAAAACGGACACTGACCTGCCCCCTATAAACCAGGCCGGAGCTGGAGTTAGGATTCCGGCCGACGGAAGGAGGGGGCATGGCACGAAAACGGTATGCGGCAGAGGAGATCATCGGGCATCTGCGGACCATCGAGATTGAAACGGGCCGAGG
>JAICWG010000206.1 GCA_025934915.1 Nitrospira sp. | reverse complement strand
TTGCACATGCAACAATATACTGTCAAGACAAAACTTGGCGCGAAAGAAAGAGGGTCGAAGCGGAGGCCGATGTCGATTTGTGACTACTGTGACGACTATCATGCGAGCGGTCGTTCCACCATTTTATAAACATCATGAGGAACCCCACCTGGTCTACGTCGATGAAAAAGTGCTGAATGCGTTTCCAAGCCATGAGCGCCTCGCGATCTCAGATGAATCCATGGCCTACTGTGACAACTTGCAGAAAGCCGGCCGATTGCTCGCCGCCTCCCCGCTCCATCCGGTGGAAACCGCAACCACGGTACGGATCCGAGATGGCAAAACATCGACCACCGATGGGCCATTCGCCGAGACCAAAGAGCAACTCGGCGGATTTCTCCTGATCGACGTCCCGGACTTGAACGACGCCATCCGCGTGGCGGCTCATTTTCCGGCCGCCCGCTTCGGCAGTGTTGAAGTCCGCCCGATCAAGGAACAGGGCTGCGCATAACCGAGTTCATCATGAGCGACGACTCGCTGAAACAGCCGCAAGAGAGCGTGGAGGACGTCTATCGTTCCGAGTCGCGCCGGGTGTTGGCCACGTTGATTCGTCTCCTTGGCGACTTCGACGCAGCCGAAGAAGCGTTGCACGAAGCGTTCGTCGCGGCGGCGGAGCAATGGCCACGGGACGGTGTACCGGCCAATCCTGGCGCCTGGTTGGTCTCCACCGGTCGCTTCAAAGCAATCGACGGCATGAGGCGACGTGCCCGTTACGACGCGTCCTTAGGTGAATTGGCTAAACAGATCGAAACGGCGACGAGCGATCCAATGCAGCAGGAAGATCCGCACATTGAAGATGATCGATTGCGACTGATTTTCACCTGCTGCCATCCGGCCCTTTCACCGGACACGCAAGTGCCCATGACTCTGCGAGAGGTCTGCAATCTCACCACTGAAGAAATCGCGCATGCGTTTCTCACCAAACCGGCCACGATTGCGCAACGGATTGTGCGCGCCAAAACGAAGATCCGCGATGCGCGCATCCCTTATGAAGTGCCGCCTCCAAGCGAATTGCCGGACCGATTGGATACGGTGCTGCACGTCGTCTATCTTCTGTTCAACGAGGGCTATTCGGCTTCGTTCGGAGCCTCGCTCACCAGAGCCGATCTATCCGGCGAAGCGATTCGCCTTGGCCGACTCTTGTTAGATCTCTTGCCGGAGCCGGAGATCATGGGTCTGCTTGCCTTGATGTTGCTGCACGAATCACGGCGTGCCGCACGCACGTCTGAAACGAGGGATCTTGTATTATTGGAACATCAGGACCGCTCTCTGTGGAATCAGAACCACATCACGGAAGGCGTGAGGTTGATCGAACGAGCGCTGGCTTCACGGCGTTTCGGTCCCTACACCTTGCAGGCAGCCATTGCCGCAGTCCACGCCGAGGCCCCCAGCACCCTTGAAACCGATTGGGCCCAGATCGTCGCATTGTACGATCTGCTCTCGCGGGCAGACCCATCACCGATCATCGCGCTCAATCGGGCCGTGGCGGTCGCCATGCATGATGGACCAACCAAGGGATTGGAGTTGGTCGATGAGCTTCTGGAAGGTGGCGAGTTGGCCAATTATCATCTGGCGCACGCCGTACGGGTCGATCTATGCAGACGCTTGGGCAAAACCTCGGACGCCCGCGTCGCCTACGAACGAGCCCTTGCCCTGACAAAGCAGGAGCCGGAGCGGCGGTTTTTGGAAAAGCGGCTGGCGGAACTTTAGCCCACATTATTCATGAACACCGTGATCAAACATCTTGGAGCAGCTTTGATCAGCCATGAGCGCCGTCAAGGCGGTTTCAGTCTCCGTGAGTTGATGCGGTTTTGACGAAGCACGCCGACGAAACCGAGCTTCAGCAAGGAAAATCGACAATGGGATCGCAGAAGAGCGGACCCACCGTTACTGGCCGTGGATCCCGAGCTCCCAAGGGACTGTTGAGAGGAGGCCCACCCGGCATTCCCGGCAAACCGCGTCCGGCACTACGGAAATTTGGCGCCAAGCGATTGGTGGTAGGCAGCGTGATTATCTGAGCCGAGATCCCACCCGCGGCCGGTGCGCCGGCCGGTGGGACTGGAGAAATAACGACCGGTGATCGCGGGATCGGAGAAATAGCCACCGGTGATTGCTGACCCGGAAGCGGACCCGACGCGAGCTGGGCTGATCCGGTCGAGCACATGCCGAGCAGGCTGAAACAGGTGGCGGCGAACATCGACACTAATAACTGAGGGATAGTCGGTCGTGATGGAGGATTCGGTAATGGTAGTTTCACAACTCCATTATATCATCTAAGCATGGTCATCGTTGTATCACGTCTGGCTGAACTCCTAGGGCGATCCAGCAGATCGGTGAAGAACCCATAGGACACGGAAGCCACGCGCCAAGGAGACTTCGGATCTGGTACCATGATCCGCCGAGCCTGCCGGATTAGGGAGGCGCTTCGGCGTCTACGTCGTGAATAGAAACAACTGGGTTGGATCAGTTCTACTGCTCACGTTGGTGATTCTCATCGGCATCGGCTTGGCGGCATGGAAATATGAATCGATCCACAATCAACAAGCCGCCTCGGCCAATCAGCCCGAACCGATGGAGTCGGTCACCGTCGCCGTCGCACGAACGATCGACCATCGCCATACCACGACCTCGATCGGAACGGTCCTTGCTTTGCGTTCGATCACCTTGAAAAACGAACTGGCAGGGACGATTCGCGAGGTCCGACTTGCACCCGGACAGATTGTCGAAGCAGGTACGCTGTTAGTCGCGCTCGATGTCTCGGTTGAGGAAGCTGAACTTCGAGCACAAGAGGCCCAGGTCGCGCTCGCCAAGACGGTGTTCAATCGCAGACAACGTCTCAGCAAAGAGCTCGCTACCACGCAAGAAGAAGTGGATCGCGCCCGCGCCGACTTGGATGTGGCACAAGCCCAAATTGCCCGCACCAAGGCCATCATCGCCAAGAAGACCATCAAGGCTCCATTCCGTGCGCGCATAGGCATTGCAGATATCCATCCCGGCCAGTACCTGGATGAAGGGACATTGCTCACGACGCTTCAGGGCGTCGGCGAAGCCGTGCATGTGGATTTCATGGTCGCGCAGCAGATTGCCGCTCGCTTGCGGGTCGGCGAAGCCGTCGAAGTGTTCGCGGCCGATGATTTCCCGACTGTCATGGCCAGGATCGTGGCCCTTGATGCGCGCGTCGATCCGACAACCCGGAATGCCATGATACGTGCCAGGATCGAAGGTATCCGCAATGTACCGGCACCCGGAGCTTCCGTACGTGTTCGGATTCCGGTCGGTCCCGAACATCACGTCGTCGCCATACCGGTTAGTGGGTTGCGCAAGGGGCCGGGAGGCGACCAAGTGTTCGTCATCGCGCCGGACAAGGACGGCCGCAACCGAGTCTATACCCGTCAAGTCGAAAGCGGCCCCATGTTCGGCGACGAGATCGTGATCCATGCCGGATTGACAGCCGGCGAGCAGATCGCCGCGGTGGGCTCCTTTAAGCTCCGCGACGGTATCCTCATTGCGGTCGCGAAAGCTGCCGAGAATAACTCAAAAGAGAATCACGACGCAGGGAAACCCTAAAGCAACCGCTGGAGTCACGTGCGATACCGAATGAAGTCGAACCTGAGGAGCTGACTTTGACATGAGCGAGGACGTACACTATGTTACAACTAGCGCCGGCAAGATCGTGGTTCTCCGTGTGCCTTCGTAAACTGGGCTCTCGGAGAGAGCAATCTCTCACATAAAACCAACTCATCTCCTCATGCAGTACCCACTGTGACCGATCAGAAACACCGGTCTTGAGAAAGGAAAGGGCTATGCATCACCAGTTGCCACGCAAGTCTTTGGGCGTATTGTTGGTCGTCGTGCTCTCTCTCATCGGTTGTACCGAGTGGACCTATCACCGTTTGAATGATCCCTCGCGGGACGTCTGGCAGAAACCGCAAGGAGTCGTTGAAAAGCTGTCCATCGCGCGAGGATCGCGGGTTGCAGACTTGGGAGCCGGCGGAGGCTATTTTACCTGGCATCTGGCCAAGGCGGTCGGGGCTAGAGGAACGGTCTATGCGATTGATATCGAGGAGAGAGCCATTAATATGATCTTCAAAGAAATGGTCACCCGAGGGACTCCGAATGTCCGGCCGGTCCGGGCCGAGCCGCACGATCCAAGACTTCCCGAGCCCGTCGACCTGGTGTTCAGTTGCGATACCTACCATTATATAAACGACCGCGTCGCCTATTTTCGATCTTTGGCCTCATCGCTACGGCCAGGCGGTCGCGTCGCGATTCTCGATTTTCATCCTCGTCGATTCATGTTCAGCTTATTCGGCCACAGGATCGAGAAAGAAGAAGTCCGGCGCGAAATGGAGGACGCCGGCTATCTCCTGGTAGATGATTACGATCTTATCGACCGCCAGCACTTCCAGATTTTTGCGAAGTCTGATGGCTGAGATCTCCCAACGCTCCTTGAACGGTCGCAATCGTGACTGTCCACCCTGGCGACCCAACCCATTTGACGCAAGCGACCCATCCTCGGTACCTTACGGATAAGCGCAACCAATCCCTGGTAGCTGCAAGAATCATCGTTCAATAGCCCATCGGCGACAGCATGCATGTCAATGCTCAATTCAGGGAATCTATCCTGATCGGCTTCACGATCCTGCTCCTCGTTGGGTTATGCATCTTCGACCTCTACACACCCGCAGCCTTCGCCAGCCATGCGCTCTATGTCATAGTCGTGTTGATCGCGACGGCTTCACGTTTTTCATGGATGCCGCCTCTAGCTGCCGGAGCGGGAACGTTCCTCACTATGGTTGGAGGACTTGGGACTCCATGGTTTACCGATTTACCGCCATGGATTCAGATGGGAAACCGGTCCATCACGATTATGATTTTATGGGTGCTCGTCTGGCTTGCGTGGAAACGGAGACAGGCGAAAACGGCACTGCAGAAGGCCAATGAAGATCTCGAACAAAAGGTCGCGGAAAGGACTCAGGAACTCGCCGCTGTGAATCGGACCTTGGTAACGGAAATCGCCGAACACGTTCGGACTGAACAGGCGCTACGTCTCTCGCAGGGGCGGCTTGCCGATATCCTGGACATCGCCGACGACGCGATCATCGTCACCGAAGATGATCGATCGATTACGCTCTTCAATCAAGGGGCGGTGAAACTGTTCGGCTACGACCCGGACGAAGCGCTGGGGAACCGGATCGACCTACTGCTACCGGAACGATTCCGGATTGATCATCCATTCGACATCAACGCGTTCTCCCATGACCCGGCATCGGCTCCTCGGATGGCGCAACGACGTGAAATGTTCGGCTTGAAAAAGGATGGAGGTGAGTTTCCTGCGGAGGCGAGCATCTCAAAGCTGCGCATCGGCGAGAGGACGACGTTTACGGTGATCGTGCGGGACATCACGGACCGATTGAGAACAGAACGGCAGCTCCAGTCGCTCACCACCGAACTGATGACGGCGCAAGAAGAAGAACGCCGGCGCATTGCGCGCGAGCTCCACGACGATATTAATCAGCGGCTTGCCTTGTTGGCGATTGAAATGGGCAACATGTTGTCCGATCCATCGATGATAACCAGCCAAGCGAAAGCGACGATCCAATCACTGACTCAGCGAGTGGCGAAACTCTCCGATGATGTCCGCCGCATGGCCTACCAATTCCATCCCTCCATTCTGGACGATCTGGGTCTGACGGCGGCGCTCAAACACATGGCTGATGAATGGTCGGAGAAGACGGGGATTAAAACGGTCATCGTACAAGAAGAGATGACCGATCCTTTGCCGCGCGAGATTGCCAGTTGTCTCTATCGAGTGGCACAGGAGAGCCTTGCCAACATCATGAAACATGCCCGTGCCGCACGCGTGGAGCTCGAATTGACCTGTGACGACCAAGAGATTACGCTGTCGATTTATGACACCGGTGTCGGTTTCGATCTCAAAGACATTCGGGCTCGTCATCCCGGGTTGGGTCTTGTCAATATGCGGGAGCGAGTGCGGTCCGTGCGAGGCCGATTAGACATCCAGTCCCAACTAGGACGAGGCACGCACATCATTGCGCACATTCCATTCTCTGGAGCGCCACGTGAAAAAACCACGAGTTCTGTTAGCTGACGACCATACCTTTGTGCTCGAGGGATTCAAGAAATTGCTGGAAGACCATTGCGACGTGGTAGGAGCCGTAGAAGACGGTCGCGCCTTAATCGAAGACACGCTCAATCTCCGGCCGGACATCGTGATACTGGACATTTCAATGCCTCGACTGAACGGCATCGAGGCGGCGAAGAAGCTCAAGAAGCAGATCCCCGACGTGAAACTGATTTTCGTCACGATGCATGCCGACCTGGCCTATGTCAACGCAGCGTTCAGATCAGGAGCATCGGGCTACTTACTGAAACGATCGGCGGCCACTGAGTTGATGCAGGCGGTTCAGTCCGTGATGAACAACAAGTTCTATGTGACCCCGCTCATGACGAAAGAAGTTGTGGCGTCTTTCCTGAAACCGACACAACCCCGTTTAGCCACGATTGAGGACTTGACGACCAGGCAGCACGAGATTCTACAATTGGTTGCCGAAGGATTGTCCGCGAAAGAGATCGCGGACCGACTGAAGATTTCTCACCGTACCGTTGAATTTCACAAGACCAAGATCATGGAACAACTCAACGTCCACACCACGACGGAACTGGTCAAATACGCCATGGCGCATGGCTTAGTCACAACAGCGTGACTCCTCGTTGACAATACGGCAGTTGCCTCACTGAAACCTCGTAGTTTCTACGGCCACAGCCGGCAATCTTTCCCTCTCTCCTCCCGACACCGCTCAGCTACACTGCATCGTCGTGAAAGTTGCACATCACCAACTCTGATAAAAATTGAGCGGACAGTTTTTTGACCATAAAGAGCTTCCCTGATTACGAAAAGGTGGCTGGGGTTTTCACTAGTGTCCGTATGAGTCGTGAAGCAGTACGCTGGCGGCGCTCGTTAATGAATGATCGGCGGTAAAGACATGCTTCTGAATTTACTCAAGAATTATGTTCGTCCCCAACTCGTCATTGAGCAGGCGACAGATAATAACGTGAATGCATGTTTGTTGATCACGCGTTGATCCCAGGAAATGGGATGAAGTCAACAAAGAACGAGGACGTTGATTTTTTCACACTAAACGTGTCTTCCTCATACTAAAAAAGATGGGAGGTAGCGCACATGATTATTTCGCGTCGGCAATTTTTAAAAGCCTCTGCGGGGACGGTGGCGGCCGCAGCGGTGGCGGACCAGGTCCTGGCCTTGACGGCCTTGCAACCGGTGATCGAAGTCGGCAATCCGCTGGGGGATTATCCAGACCGCTCGTGGGAGCGG
>JAICWG010000043.1 GCA_025934915.1 Nitrospira sp. | reverse complement strand
TCACGGGAAAGACAATGTGGTAATGGATTTGCCACGCACAGTGAGCGCCCTTTCTAACTGCTTCGTCCCTCTGGTCCGCCATACGCCAGAGGGTACCAGAAAAGATTGTCCCCGTAGCAAGCTACGGGGAATCACAAGTTGAGGTCGATCTCGAAACGTATGCCGTTGATGGTGAGATCGAAGTTATTCGGGTTCTGGATGCGAAGTTGGATGTCGAAACGCTGCTCGAAGACGGTCACGGTCTTTGGCGCAATGTCGGCAATGCCGAACTTCGGCGTCTCGAAGTCCCGCGGTATCGTGGAACAGGCCGTACCGGCGAGAGTGAGAAGCACCGCCCACGTCGCACGGACGGGTTTCTTGCGGTACGGGCAAGTCCGCATATGCGACCCCCTTCGATGACGGCGGAGGAAAGAGTTCTGCTGCATTCCCCCGCCCCGAATTCGATGCGCCTATTTCATCACCATCGCCAGGAGATTCTTTGCCGGCTCGCCGCCGGCCTTGCCGACAAAGTCACTCATGATCTGCAAGAACTTCGGCACCATCTCGTTGCCCATTCCGAGGCGAGAAAACGCCGCTTCCAATCCCGCTTTGTCTTTGACCGGACCGGTCACGGCCCCGAGGTCCTTCGCGCTTTGCATGAGGGAGTCGGATCCGGGAATCAATTTGCTCAATGAGGAGAAATCGCTACTGGGTAACTTCTCCTTGGCCAACGACAGCACGGAGCCGGTTCCGCCGGTGGCCTGGTTTGTGGTCAAGCCCAGTTGCTGGCTGAGCAAGCCCATGAGCGCGTTCGTGCCTCCCATAGACTGCAATTCCGCGCATCCGGACCACAGGAATGCCGTGAGCATAAGCGCGACAATCGACCCTCTCCGATACGACATGGTGACCCCCTTCTTGGCTCTGATTGTGATGCGGTGACGGTACACAATTTCTTTCTTCCACTCGATCGATTCACGAATTTGCGGTCAGATCTTGCTCTGTGCATCCTCAACCTCGTAGGATTTCATGATGCGACTAGTTCCCGGATAGCTCATACTCACAGCTCAACCGAACTCCAAACAAGCTCGAAAGAATAATGTCCATGAAGGCATTTTCCTATCACATGTCTCACCGCGACACGACTTTGAAAGTATCACCGGCAATGATGAGTCCCTCGATGCCGTCGGCAAGCTTGACCTTGAAGCCGTCATAATCCTGACCGTGGTAGACACCGGTGGCTTTTGCTGTCTCACCGGCCTTCAGAGTCGTGATGACCTTGCCTGGTTCTAGGCTGATACTTGCAGATGCAGGTGAAGACGGTGATTGAGCTATGCTATGAACTTCCGTCGGCTTTTCAATCACGAGAATCGTCTCGCGATTGTCGCATCCAACGGGGATTGCAGCGCTCAGGATCAGGAGAACAGTTACAGCGAGGCACTTATGGAACCGTATTTCGATGGTGTTCAACCTCATACTTTCTCGCACAGGCTCCTTAATAAATGATGCCGCCGACCACCCAATGCCGGTCGTCCGGGATGTCGATCAACAACCTTGTGAGATTCATGCGGGCCAACTGGGAACCGATTTCATCTTCTGTGAAGGCCGCAAGCAGGGAATTGTAGAAATCACGGCGCAAAATGTCCGGCTCATTCGCGGCGTACTGGTCAACGATAGCCTGTGCCGCTTCCGGCGATTTCGGGCGCAGCAGATCCATCACCAACACCGGCGCGCCAGGCTTCACGAGCTGACGAAGCTTCTGCCAAAACTGTAACGGGTTCGGCAGATGATGCAGGAGGCTATTGGAAATCGCGGCATCAACGATTCTTGCACCTGCGACCTCTTCGTACCGTTCACATCGCAGCATAATGCGATCAGCCAAGTCCGCCTCCTTGACCGCTTGCTCGCCTAATTGAATCATTGGCGCCGAGGCATCGACCCCGATGACCTGGCAAGCAGGATAATGCTTGGCGAATCGAATCGGAATGTCGGCTGGGCCGCAGCCGAGATCCAATACCTTCCCCTGCGAAAACTCCGGGAAATATTCCTTGAACCGATCGACGAATCCCCGATTCTCCTCGGCAAAATCAGCACGCGCATAGGCCTCCGCCTGCTTCGGATCGTCCATGAGTTCCGGTTCAGGTATACGGTCCATCTGACCACCTATAAGAAGGCTAAGGTTGAGGTGAAGAAGGTTGAGTCCGCATCGAAGATTTCACTCTCGGTCTTAGCCTCAACCTAAACCTTCACTTACTACGACTTCGTCTCCCGGCCGCACAACTCCACCACGCAGCACTTTTGCATAGACGCGACTCCAACCTGGGTTTAGCTTCTGCGAAATGCGCGAGAAGTCCTCGTCCCGAAACCATCGCTTATTGTGGACGCAGGGCGTTGTATAGCTCGTGACCTCGAGTTGGATCTCAGGACCGATCGTCAATCGAATACCAGGTCTCATGCGCTCCCACTCCAATTCAGACAAGGTCAGGTTTTCACCGGACGATCCGGCCCACCATGGAACTTCAGATTGCGCTGGCGATCGCCCTCTAATCCCCATTCATTTATCTTTGCTTCCCAAACGGGGAGCTTCGGCACACCTCCGTCGGAGACATTGATCTGATGGACATGTGGGTAAGGTGGCCTGGTGGACATCATCAGTCCGTTCCGTCGCAGGATTCCAGCCTGAGCCATTTCATCGCCACCCAACCTTCATCTTCACAGCGTTCGGAGCAGACCATTCCGAGACTGGAAAACCGCTCGACGATCTCAGGTTCCTGCTCGACCAGAATGCCGGAGACCATGATTCTCGCCCCTTCCGACGCTGAGCCTACCAAGTCGCCGGCGAGATCCAAGATCGTTTGCCGGTCGAGATTGGCCAGCACAAGATCGGCTGTCTTCACTCTCTCTGGTGGCAGATCGCCTAATGTACCACACACAATATTGATCCGATCCTTCAACCCATTCTGATCGATATACTCCTTCGCGCAGTCCACCGCGACAGAGTCAATCTCAACACCAATGGCCGACGCAGCGCCGAGCTTGACCGCTGCCATGGCCAGGATGGCGCTGCCCGCGCCCACATCCAACACCTGCTCTCCGCCATGAATGTCCTTCTGCAACCATCCGAGCAACATCCGAGTGGTCGCATGGTGGCCGGTGCCGAATGCCTGCTTGGGATCGAGGACGATCTCGACATCCTTCGGCCCTAGCACGACCGGTTCCCAACTCGGACGAATGACCAGTCGACCGATGTAAAGCGGCTTCACCGAGCGAGTCCATGTCTCGTTCCAATCCTGAGCCGGCACCTGTCGTATCGAGATCGGAATGTCCCCGATCGACGGTGCGAGGTCTGCAAGGACCAGGCGAACCGAAGCGAGCCGATCTTCATTCCATTGGTCATCCAGCCAATAGAGATGGACGACTTCCTCATCCTCCCAAGCGCCCTGGATGTTAGGATCATCGAGTCGACTCAGCAACTCGCCTGCGTCGAAACGCTTTTGGATGCAGACGTCAATCCAGTCGTGAGCCATTGTCTTTTCGAAATTGCTGGAATGTGACAGACTCGTTTTCCAACGTGAACCGACGAGATTCGCCTCTGAAACTCAGATCGGCATTTGACGTTCCTGTGCGTTCCCAGTAAGGTCGCCTGTCATGGTACATTCGCGTATCGCTCTGTTCGAGACGATAGTTCGGCGGGCAGATCGTCTTATTGCCCAGGGAATCAAGACCAGCGCAACATTCACACGATGGCGGTTGGCTATTTTCCTCATCGGCCTTGTCAGCACGATTACCCTCTATAAGTTCGATTGGTATCAGAGCGGCAATCTGGCTCTTGGAGCATTCCTTGCCATTTTCGTCACCGTGGCCGCGTATCATAACAGGGTAGAAACTCGGATTCACCGGCTCCGCCAATGGAAGAAGATCAAGCTGGCTCATCTGGCTCGGATGACGTTGGATTGGGCCGCAATTGCTCCGAGACCCGGTGAAGCTCCGAAATCTCATCCGTACGCTACTGACTTGGATCTCTTCGGCGCACACTCCCTGACACATCTCCTCGACACCACCGTGTCGGACCATGGCCGCGAGCGTTTGCAGAACTGGTTGCTGGAGCAACCCCCTACCCCTTCACATTGGCACACACGCCAGTCTTTGGTGAAAGAACTGGCATCTCGCTCCTTGTTTCGTGACCGTCTAGCACTCGTGGCCAAACTGACGGGAGACCAAGAAATCAACGGCAGGCGGTTGGCTGCTGTGCTTGAACATCCTATCGGCTTGCCTCATTTGGATACCATCCTTGTCGTCCAGATCGTCCTTGCTCTTGCCACGATTGGCCTTGCCTCGGCTGCAATGCTCGGCCTACTTCCCGGTTATTGGATGTTTTCGTTCGCAGCCTATGTGTTGGTCTACTTCATGACAGATCAAGGGGAAGAGTTGCTGGAGCATGCCGTCGGCCTTCATCATGAAACTGAGCGGCTTGCCACGGTCCTCGGTTACATTGAGCGGCATGCAAGACGGCGGGACACGGCGCTCGCTTCGGCCTGGACGAACCTGATCCGTGCCGCCAGTCCCACGCTGCACCTCAACCGCGCTGCGCGCGCGCTCCATGCGATCAGCATCAAGGCACATCCCCTCGTCCATCTGGCCGTCAACGCATTGTGCCCATGGGATCTGTGGTTCACTCGCCGACTGACTCACATCCAGCACGAGATCAAAAACGCCCTCCCTCTGTGGTTGGACTGCTTGGCAGAAGTCGAAGCGGCATCGGCTCTGGCTACCTTTGCCTATCTCCATCCCAATTACATATGGCCGACTCCCCTCGTCGCAGCCGGCGAACGGAACGGCACCCCTCCTGCTCTCCACGCTGATCAACTCGGCCACCCATTACTGCCGGTTAAGACCCGTGTTGCCAACGACGTTCATCTGAAGGGACTCGGTTCGATTCACCTGATTACCGGCTCGAACATGTCCGGCAAGAGTACCTTCCTGCGAACGATCGGTATCAACCTCTGTCTGGCGCAAGCCGGAGGTCCTGTTTGTGCCTGCTCGTTTGAATGGACGTGGAGCAGGCTGGCCTGCTGCATTCGCGTCGACGATTCGCTCGATGCCGGTCTGTCGTTCTTCTATGCCGAGGTCAAACGGCTTAAGACGATCCTTGATGCCACCAACGACATAACCGCACCACCCGTGCTGTTCCTGATCGACGAGATCTTCAAAGGCACCAACAACCGGGAGCGGCTCATCGGCAGCCGGGCCTACATTACCGAACTGTCGCAAGGAAACGGCTTCGGCCTCGTGAGCACGCATGATCTGGAGTTGGCGGAGCTGGAGCCCGCCGTGCCGAGACTCATCAATGCGCATTTTCAGGAAACCGTGTCAGCCGGCGCACTCGAGTTTGATTATCGGCTCCGACCAGGTCCTTGCCCCACGACGAACGCGCTGAGGATTATGGAGTTGGAAGGCCTCCCTATTTCCCCAGTACCGAATATCAGGCAGAATGACCCTCACGGATGACCACCTCGGCCGGTTCTGAAACTCAACCGCTGTCATATCCCCTTCGGGGTCTCTTGATCGCCCAATTCTGCGGCGCCTTCAACGATAATGCGTGGAAACTGATGGTCGCTTTGCTCGCCATTCGGCAAGCCACAGCAGGTATGGCATCGGGTCCCGCATTGGAGACAGTCGCCCAGACGCAAACTGCGGTGGCATTTGTCATTTTCACGCTGCCGTTGGTGTTCCTCTCTCTTGTCGGAGGCACATTGGCCGACCGCGTGAGTAAGCGGACGGTCATCATCTCGATCAAAGTCATTGAGGTCTTCCTTATGGCCGCCGGCACGGCTGCGCTCTGGCTGAATCCAGTCGGAGGCGTCCTGCCTTTGGTCGTTTTATGCGGCATGGGTGTGCACAGCGCCCTGTTTAGCCCTTCGAAGTACGGAATACTTCCCGAATTGATCCCGCATGAACGACTCGCCGTTGGTAACGGTCTGTTGGAGATGTGGACCTTTGCGGCCATTCTGACCGGCACCGCTGCCGGAGGTTTTCTATTACAGATGTCCGGAGACCACACCTGGCTGGCCCCGCTCGTATTGACCGGACTGTCGGTCATCGGCCTCGCGACCGCCTTTCACATCCCACAGGTGTCGTCAGCCCGCGCGGTCGGAGGTGTGGGAGCTACCCTCCAGGGCGCATGGGCCGCGATTCAATCCGAACGGATGTTGCGCATGGCCATTCCCATGGACATCATGTTCTGGACGATTGCGAGCCTGTTCGGACAGAACGTACTCGTCTATGCCAAAGCCGTCTTGCATCTGTCTGATGCCATGTCGGGCCTTCCACTCACCGTCCTGTCGGTGGGCATCGGAATCGGCGCAATGTTGGTTGGGCGAATCTCCCGGAACCGGGTCGAGTACGGACTGATTCCGGTCGGCGCCATCGGCGTGTTTCTCACCTTGCTGTCGCTCGGCATCCTGGCCCCACCGTTGACAGGAACGTTCCTCATGATGGGCGTGCTGGGAATTGCCAGTTCATTCATCTTTGTTCCGTTGAACGCCATCCTCCAATGGAAATCCCCGTCCGATCGGAGGGGCGCCGTCATTTCGTTCTCCAACACATGCGTCTTCACCGGCATCTTGTTGGGATCACTCGCAGGTGGTTCCATGGCCAACGCCGGCCTCTCGACAACCGGCATTTTCTTGGCCGCGGCCGCAATGACCCTGGGCGGCATAGGATGGGCGCTTTGGTTTTTGCCTGACACGTTTCTTCGCTTCGTGTTGGTTGTCCTCACCAATACCCTTTATCGGCTTCGCATCGTCGGCCAGTCTCATGTTCCGCCCTCCGGTGGAGCGCTCCTCGTCCCCAATCACGTCTCCTTTATCGACGGCTTTCTCCTAATCGCCAGCTTGGATCGACCCGTGCGCTTTGTCGTTGATTCGCAATATACCGAGCAACCGATCTTCAAACCTTTCATGAAGACGCTCGGAGTCATCCCCATTTCCTCTCATGGAGGCTTGCGGGTCATTTTGAAAGCGCTCCGTGATGCCGGTGCGGCCGTCGACAAGGGAGAACTCGTTTGCATCTTCCCTGAAGGCCAGATTACTCGTACCGGAACGTTGTTGCCGTTCCGACGAGGGTTCGAACGGGTTGTGAAAGGACGGACAGCTCCTATCATCCCGGTTCATCTAGACCGTGTGTGGGGCAGCATCTTCAGCTTCAATCACGGCCGCTTTCTGTGGAAATTTCCGGAACAACTTCCGTATCCCGTCACCGTCTCGTTCGGCGAACCGCTACCGCCGGGTACGCCGACACACGAACTGCACGGGAAGATTCAAGAACTCGGTGAAGTAGCCTGGCAGCTCAGGAAACCGAGTCGCCAACCACTCCATCGCCAATTTATCCGGTCGATGCGGCGCTATCCTTTCCGCCTAGCCATGGCCGACCAGAATCGTCCCCGCGTCTCATCCTTGCAAGCTCTCATCGGATCAATCGTCCTCGCGCGAATGCTTCGGTCGTACTGGAAGGACCAACAACGAGTGGGCGTCTTGTTGCCACCTACAGTCGCCACAGCCCTGGTGAATGTCGCCGCCCCCCTCTGCGGAAAGACCATCGTGAACTTGAACTACACGGTGGGGAAATCTGGGCTAGAGGCTGCCGTAGAACAGGCGGACCTACGCACAATCGTGACGAGTCGTGTCTTCATTGAAAAAGCCAAACTCGAACTGCCGGATGGACCGTCGGTAGTTTGGCTGGAAGACGTAGCCGCGGCGATCAGCAAGGGCCAGAAAGTACTGGCTGCCCTGTTGGCTCTGCTCGCTCCATGCCGCTTCATCGAACGCGCCTGCGGGCAAATGACCTCTCTCACGCCCGACAGTCTGGCCACGATCATTTTCAGCAGCGGCAGCACCGGAGAACCTAAAGGCGTCATGCTCTCGCACTTCAACATCGACGCCAACAGCCAAGGTGCGACGCAGGTGCTCCATCTCTATCAAGACGAACGCGTCCTCGGCATCCTGCCGTTCTTCCACTCATTCGGCTACATGGTGTTCTGGTTTGTGATGTCCAATAACGGCGCCATGATCTTTCATCCTTCACCGCTCGATGTGACAGCGATCGGCGAACTCGTCCGGCAGTACCGCATCACGTTTCTGGTCACCACGCCGACGTTCATGCAACTCTATTCTCGTCGCTGTACGCCGGAACAATTCAGTTCGGTGCGGGTGATCCTCACCGGCGCGGAAAAACTGTCGGCTCGACTCACAGAGGCCATCGAAGATAAATTTGGAATCGGACCGATCGAAGGCTATGGAGTCACGGAGTGTTCACCGGTCATTGCCGTCAACTGTCCGGACTTCCGCGCAGCCGGCTACTACCAACCGGCCTCACGCCGAGGCACCGTCGGTCAGCCGCTTCCCGGTGTGTCGGTGCAGATTGTCGATCCTGATAGTTACATGCCACTCTCAGCCGGCACAGCGGGAATATTGCTCGTGAAGGGACCAAATGTGATGAATGGCTATCTTGGGCGAGAAGATCTGACCGTTCAGGTCATGCGGAATGGCTGGTACATTACCGGTGACATCGCCTCTCTGGATGAAGATGGATTTTTGACGATTACCGACCGGTTGTCACGTTTCTCAAAAATCGGCGGTGAGATGGTCCCCCACGGAAAAGTCGAAGAAGTCTTGCACCAGGCGGCCGAAGCCGACACGCTAGTCTTTGCCGTGACCGGTCTCCCCGACGAGAAAAAAGGAGAACGTCTCGCAGTCCTCCATACGCTTGAGGAATCCCGCATTCCTCCCATCCTGGAAAAGATTTCGGCGAGCGGCCTGCCCAATTTATTTATCCCGGGGAAGCACCAGTTCATCAAAGTCGACGCATTACCGGTCCTGGGGACCGGCAAGCTCGATCTACGAGGCGTCAAGCGCATTGCGATGGAGCACCTCTCATCACAGGAGACGTCTGAGGTGAGGAATAAGGAAGCGAATCAGCAAGCGAGTGACGAATGACGTCCACTAAATCGCTCATCGATTGCCATGTCCATCTTGCGGCCTTGCCAGACGGGGACAATGGTTGCTTTATCTCACCGAAACTCCTTCGAAGCCCGCTCTTTCGTTTTCTCCTGTAGAAACACGACCTCTCACCGGTCCATCCGCGCGAAACCAACCAGAAATACCTCGAACATCTGCTGATGGAGCTACGCGCCTCACGACATGTTTCGAAAGCGGTGCTGCTCGGGATGGACGGATTTTACGATCAGGCAGGGTTGCTGAATCGGCAGCATACGGACTTTCTCGTCAGCAACGATTACGTCTTCAAGGCGGTCCGAGCTTATCCAGATATATTTCTTGCCGGTCCGTCGATCAATCCGCAGCGTGAGGATGCCATTGACGAAGTTCACCGCTGCGCCGATGCCGGCGCCGTCTTGATCAAAGTCTTGCCGAACGCCCAGCACTTCAACCCTGCCGACGAGAAATATAGACCGTTCTATCGGACACTGGCGCAACGGAGATTACCCTTCTTGAGCCATGTCGGCTACGAATTCAGTCTGATCGGCAAAGACCAATCACTCGGAGATCCCTGTCGGCTCCGCCTGGCCTTGGAGGAAGGAGTGACCGTCATTGCCGCTCATGCCTGCAGTTATGGCCTCATGCTGTACGAAAAATTCCTTCCGACTCTGCGAGAATTGTGCACGCGTTATCCGCACTTCTATGCCGATATTTCCGCCCTCACTCAACCCCATCGGTTGAAAATGCTGTTGCATCTCAGACGCCACCCAGAGCTTCACTCCCGCCTCCTCTTTGGAACAGACTACCCATTGTCGGTTTTCCACTTGGCGGCCTGGGGCAGGGTTGGATTCCATGCGCTTGCTCGAATGATCCGCACGAAGAACCGTTTTGACCGCCAGGTAGAGGTCTGTAAAGGACTCAATCTTGGTTTTCGCTCCCTTGGAGATCTGCTTCGGCTCAGGGGATCGTACAGATGATCGGTGAAAGGTCGTGACGTGATGAATATGAGTAAATTGAGGTTTGCCCTTACCATAAAGAAAAGGGCCGCCCTTCAGAGAAGAGCGGCCCTTTGATATTGCAAAAGACGGTCAGCTCAGCTATGGACTGACTGAGATCCGATCCTTGATCAGGTCGAAAGTTTCTTTTGGAACCACGTTTTTCGCCACCAATTCACCCTTCACACGATAGGGGCGATTGCTCACGATGCGATCCGCCTCCTCTTGCTTCAGTCCGAGGAAGAGGATCATGTCGTTCGCTGAGACCTTATTGATGTTCATCGCCGCCGAAGCAGCTGCCGGAGGAGCCGTCGCGGTTCCGGCTGGAGCCTGGCTTGGGGTCAGTGTGGCGCTTTGAGGCGACGTCCCGGCATTGGAGCGATCCTTGAGCTCCTTTTGGTAGCGGGCGACCAACGATTTCAACGTGTCGTTATGGCGTTTTACGTCTTGATATTCCTGCCGCACGTTCTTATTTTGTGCCGATAATGCTTTGACTTTGTCCTCGAGTTCCTTGGTTCGTCCTTCGATCGCGCCCCGCTCGGCATCACGTCCGTGCTCAATACGCTGGAGTTCATCACGAGCCGCTTGTGCTTCATTACCGAACTTCGCGTTGACTTCCTTGAGGGTTCGGACCTGTTGCTCCATAGCGCTCTTCTGTTGGCGGGTCTTATCCAGTTCCACCTTGACGTTGTCTGCTTCTGCCAACGCCTCTTGGTATTTCTTGTTGGATACGCACCCCGTGGTCAACACCGCCCCAACCAACACTATCGCCGTCCACTCGCGTCTCATGCAATCCTCCCTCCATCATATCCTACGGTTTGCCTGTGTATCATGTGGAACATCATTTCCACTCGGCTACGACTGTGGTGTTTCCGTTTCTGTTCCTTGTGTGTAAGCCAACATCCGGACGTTGTCAACCTATTTGCTTTTGTAGGACTCGATGCCGTTCTGACGCGACGACCCCTGACAACCCATCTGGGCTTGACGGATCGCCGCCGCTCTGTGATCATCGCTCACATTCTATCAAAAATGGCCGTGAAGGTTGAAACCTCTCCCTCACTATATCTTTTAAATCCTAACATGATATACGCATGAATGAATGGGGTCCCTCGCTCGCAGTGATACTGGGAATCGTCGAAGGACTCACTGAGTTCCTGCCCGTCTCGTCCACGGGACACCTTATCCTGGTCGGCCATGCCCTCGGCTTCACCGGCGACGTCGCCGCCAATGCGGAAATCTCCATCCAGCTGGGTGCGATACTTGCCGTCATCGTCTTTGAACGGGAGAAAATCCGGCGGCTCCTGTCCGGCGCCTGGCAGGAACAGAAGGCCCTGCGCACCGCCTCGGCAAACCAGCCTCGCGCCGTATGGTCAGACCGCGTTAAGGCCTCCATGCGCAGTCATCCCAACTTATGGTTCTTGCTGGGACTCGGGATCGCTTTCCTGCCAGCGGCCATACTCGGCCTGTTGGCTCATGGATGGATCAAATCGTATTTATTCACTCCCCAAACAGTAGCGGTGACATCGATCCTCGGAGGTATCATCATCCTCATCGTTGAAGCCACGAAACGAACCAGCCATGCGATGAGTCTGGATCAGGTGTCGGCGGTTCACGCCTTCTGGATCGGACTGGCACAATGCGCCTCTCTGATTCCGGGCATGTCCCGATCCGGTTCAACCATCATCGGAGGCCTGCTCGCCGGGCTGGATCGAAAAGTGGCTACGGAATATTCATTTTTTCTCGCCCTTCCGACCATCATCGCGGCAACGGTTTACGAAACATGGAAAGCGCGAGGGACGTTTACCGACCAGGATTTTTTGGCGCTCGGCCTTGGCATGCTCATCTCGTTCCTGGTGGCTTGGGCCGTTATTGCCGCCTTTTTGACCTATGTCCAACGTCACACCTTGCGCGTCTTTGCGTACTATCGTATTATCCTTGGGATCTTGGTCATATTGGTCGTCCGATGAAAGGAGTCGGTCATGTCTTCGGATACAATTCATGTCTATGATACGTGGGTCAACGGGAAGAGCGGTCGCATTCATTTCGATGTGATGACGACGGATGAAGCCACCGCCCTCAAGCTCGCCAAGGAGTACCTCATCAGCATCGGGGAACCGAATGCGGCAGTGACAACGAGAGAATGCCAATTCTGTCACAGCGAACCGCTGTTCATGTTCTCGGCGGAACAGCAGAAGCAAGCCAAAGAAAAAGGCGGATTTATCGTCCCAATGTCGGCTTAACCATGATGGGTAAATAGTTCGCGGTGAGCGCAAGCTCAACACGAACCGTTCAGGAATACATACTCATCACACCGGGATCATGCTACTGGTCTGACGGGACGGAAGAAGTTTCCGAAGCAGGAGGAGGATCGGTCCCTTTCTCAAAGGCAAAGTGAATGATCAGGAAGATCACTCCGATGGTGATCGCAGAATCCGCGACATTGAACGCCGGCCAGTGATAGTTTTCGACATAGACATCCAAAAAGTCGATCACTTCTCCAAACCGCAGCCGATCGATGAGGTTGCCGATCGCGCCGCCGAGAATTCCCGCCACACTGACACGTCCCATCCAATCCTGTTCCGGCATCCGTAACAGGATCGTGCCCAGCAGCCCAAGGGCAAAAATCGACGTCAACCCAAAGAAGACCATCCGAAACGCGTTGCTGCTCCCCGCCAGCAGACCGAACGCCGCCCCGGGATTTCGGATATAGGTCAGGCTGAAGAGATTGGGAATGACGGAGATCGATTCATGGAGCCGCATGGTCTGCATGATCTGCTGTTTGGTCAGCTGATCCAGAAAAATGATGCTGCCCGTCACTGATGCGAGTGCCAGATTGCGAAGGCCTGACGCGCTCAATGGATCGCCTCCACACATCGATCGCACAGTGTCGGATGGGCGGCATCCTTGCCGACCGCTGCTCGATAGTTCCAGCAACGTTCGCACTTGCCATGCGTCGACTTGCTCACGGAGACGGTGAGATCGGTTGTCGCATCGGACCGTTGCTCAACAGTCACCTGCGACACAATAAATAAAGCGCCCAAGTCCGCGCCCGGGACATTCAGCCACTGACCTGTCGGCACGTCGGTGGTGAGATGAACATGGGCTTCGAGTGAGGAGCCGATGATTTTCTCACGACGCCGCTCCTCCAAAACCCCTTGCACTTGCGTACGATATTTCAGCAGCCGCTCCCACCGCTCGGCCAGTTTCGCATCGGGCCAAGCTGGATCGATCTCAGGAAACGAGACGAGATGCACGCTCGCCGCTCCCAACACCCCCGGTACCTGCGCGGCCAGCGTCCGCCAGATTTCCTCCGCCGTAAAACTCAACACCGGGGCCATGAGTTTCGCCAGTGCCATAACGATGTCGTACAGAACGGTCTGGGAACTGCGACGCTCATGTGCATCCTTGCCGAACGTATAGAGCCGGTCTTTCAGGATGTCGAGATAGACGGCGCTCAAATCGACGGAGCAGAAGTTGTTCAATGAGTGAAAGATCGTGTGAAACTCAAAGTCTTCATAGGCTCGCTGCACTTTCGTGATCAGGTCCCCCAGACGCAACAATGCCCATCGGTCCAGCTCCGGCAGTTTTTCATAGGGAACACGATGCGTTGCCGGATCGAAATCGTACAAATTGCTCAGCAAGAAGCGGGACGTATTGCGGATCTTCCGATAGGCTTCGATCAGATGATTGAGGATTTCCTGTGAAATGCGGAGATCTTCTCGATAGTCTTGAGCCGCCACCCACAGACGAAGGATTTCCGCCCCCGATTGTTTGATGACATCTTGCGGCGCCACCACATTGCCGGCCGACTTGGACATCTTCTTGCCCTGCCCGTCCACGACAAAACCGTGAGTCAACACAGCTCCATAGGGCGCTCGATGATCCGTCGTCACACCGGTCAGCAGCGCGCTATGAAACCATCCTCGATGTTGGTCGGATCCTTCAAGATACAAGTCAGCCGGCCACCACTTCCTCGGTTTCAGCACAGCCGCATAGCTCACACCGGATTCAAACCAGACGTCGAGAATGTCATGCTCTTTCTCGAACTGTGCTCCACCACATTTGGGACATGTTGTTCCAACGGGCAAGAGTTCGCCGGCAGATCGTTCAAACCAGATATCAGCACCCTTGGATTCCATCAAGGCCGCGATATGTTCAATTACTACCGGGTCAGCAAGGACATGACGACAGGCACTACAAGTAAACCCTGGGATCGGCACACCCCACACACGCTGGCGCGAAAGACACCAGTCCGGCCGGTTTTCAATCATGCCGAAAATTCGATCACGACCGTAACTCGGAATCCATTGAACCCGTTCGATCTCCGCCAGAGCCTCCCTCCGCAAATCGTTTGTCTCCATGGACACAAACCACTGCTCGGTCGCACGAAAGATCACCGGGCTCTTGCACCGCCAACAGTGAGGATAGGAATGGTTCAACGAGCCATGCCCAAGCAGACGTCCATTCGTCTGCAGGTAGTCCACGATTTTCGGATTGGCCTTCAAGACATGCTGGCCTGCAAACTCCTTCACGACCGACGTGAACCGTCCAGTGTTGTCGACCGGAGCCAGGATTTCGAGTCGCTCGCCGGATGACGCCTTGGCGTTGTGTTCAAGCACGAGAAGATAGTCCTCCATGCCGTGCCCTGGCGCAATGTGGACACAGCCGGTCCCTTGCTCAAGAGTCACAAAATCACCGAGCAGAATCGGCGATAGGCCGGTAGACAACGGACGTTGTGTCTCCAACCCCTCGAGCCCTTCACCACCTTTCTTGACGCCCACGACACGGTAGGCGTTGAGCCCACAGGCTTTTGCCACGTTCTCCAGGAGTTTTTCCGCCACAATCAGCAACTCATCACCGACTTGAACAAAGGCATAGTCGAAATCGCGGTGGATGCAGACAGCCTGATTGGCCGGCAGTGTCCAGGGTGTGGTTGTCCAGATGACGATGGAGACCTGCTTCGTTCCTTCCGGAAAAACGACTCCAGGGAAGGTCTTGCCGAGCACGGATGGGGATGTGACGACCGGGAACTTCACATAGATCGATGGCGACGTGTGGTCATCATATTCGACTTCTGCTTCCGCCAGCGCCGTTTGGTCGTGGGTACACCAGAGTACCGGCTTGAGACCCTTGTAGACTCCGCCACGTTCAACAAATTTTCCAAACTCACGAATAATCGTGGCTTCATAGCTCGGCGTCATGGTGAGGTACGGACGTTCCCATTCTCCCAATACTCCAAGCCGCTTGAATTCGTTACATTGAATATCGACATATTTCTCAGCATAGGCACGACAGAGTTTGCGGATCCCTAAGACATCCAAGTCTTTTTTCTTTTCACCGAGCTCCTTCATGACTTGGTGTTCGATCGGCAACCCATGACAATCCCACCCCGGCACATAGGGCGCATGAAAGCCTGCCATGGTTTTCGACTTGACGATGATGTCTTTCAAAACCTTATTCAGAGCATGTCCGATATGGATACGGCCATTAGCATAAGGAGGACCGTCATGGAGCACATACCGAGGCCGTCCATGCCCTATCGCCTGAATCTGCTCATAGAGCTTTTGTTGTTCCCACCAGGTCAGCATCTCCGGCTCGCGCTGCGGCAGATTGGCCTTCATCGGGAAATCGGTTTTGGGAAGATTGAGCGTTGATTTGTAATCCATAAGACTCTATGGGATTCGAGCATTCACCGGATGATCATGCGAGATCGAAGAACTATACCGGAATGGCGGGCGAGGTACTAGCCCTTACTCTTCTTGCGGATCGTCAAAAGCGTCTTCCAGGAAGGCCGCAGCGAGCGAAAGCCCGAGGCGTACAGGTCTGCGTACGTTGAGGGTTTGAGCGATGCGAGAACGTAGCTGGAAGTGCTTTTCACGATCCGCTAGCTGATGGCCATCATGCGATCCAGCGCGACCTTCGCCCAGCGCTTGTCGTCTTCGGGCACCACGATGCGGTTGACGACCTGGCCTTCGGCCAGATTCTCCATGGCCCAGCAGAGGTGTGCCGCATCGATTCGGAACATGGTGGCGCACTGACAGACCGTGGATGACAAGAAGAACACCTTCTTGTCGGTGAGTTCGCGCTTCAGTCGATTGACGAGATTCAGTTCTGTCCCGACCGCCCAGGTCGTGCCGGCCGGCGCGGCGGTCACCGTGCGAATGATGAACTCGGTCGATCCGATGAGATCCGCCTTATTGACCACGTCTTCATGGCATTCTGGATGCACAATGACGTTGCCGTCCGGATACTGTTTGCGGAAGTGATCCACATGGACCGGTTGAAACATTTGATGGACACTGCAATGACCTTTCCATAAGATCAATGTGGCTCGTTTGATGGCTTCCTTGGTATTCCCTCCATTAGGTTGATAGGGGTCCCACACAATCATTTGTTCGCGGGGAATGCCCATCTTGTTTGCCGTATTACGACCCAAGTGCTCATCAGGAAAGAAGAGAATTTTTTCTCGCCTGGCCCAGCACCATTCAATCACAGCTTTGGCATTGGAGGACGTGCAGGTGATTCCTCCATGTTCGCCACAAAACGCCTTGAGCACCGCCGCGGAGTTTACATAGACCGCCGGCATCACGGTGTCTTCCACGGGAACCACGCGTCCCAATGCTTCCCAACACTGGTCAACCTGTTCGATCGCCGCCATATCGGCCATCGAACAACCAGCAGCCATATCCGGTAGGATTACTGTTTGTTGAGAACGACTGAGGATGTCCGCCGTCTCGGCCATAAAGTGCACGCCACAAAAGACGATGTAGGGGCGTTCGGAGCGTTCGGCGGCCAATTTTGACAACATAAGCGAGTCACCGCGAAAATCGGCATGCTGAATGACTTCATCCCGCTGGTAATTGTGGCCCAGAATCATCACTCGCTCACCAAGCGTACTCTTCGCCGCTGCCGTCCGACGGTATAATTCCTCCACCGACTGCGTCTGGTACTCGGTGATTGGCCTCGATACTGTCGCAGTAGCCGTCACAATATGCCTCCAACCATAAGGGAATTCATTCTACGATAGCCTTCCCTCACAATCAACGAATAGCCCTACGAGGAAAAGTCCTAGTCAGTCGCCCAAAGGATGGTAGGCGGAGTAGGCGGAATGGGTCTAATAACCGATTGACTTGGCTTATCTCCGAGGAATACGATCAGCGTCAATAGCGAGAGCTAGGGGGGCCTTGAGGCTGAGAGTCCGAATGATCGGACGACCCTCACAACCTGACCTGGGTAATACCAGCGTAGGGAAGCCGGACGAAGCGGATCTCACGAGGTTCAGCCGCGTTCCCTACCCTGGGAAAGCGGCTTTTTTATTGTCAGGATGCCACGTCGGCTTTTGGCTCCGCATATCGATCAACCATGAAAGGATCTCTTTATGAGCATCCAGACAAATACACATGGATCCGTTAACGGAAATGGGGTCCCGACTTCTCCATTGACCACGACGCCCTTTCCGGCATCGGACAAATTCTATGTGAATGGTAGGCAGCCAGGGGTCCGCGTCCCGATGCGAGAAATTAGATTGACCCGGACTAAAGGGACGAATGGGACGATATCCGACAATGATCCCGTCATCGTCTATGATACCTCTGGTCCTTATACTGATCCCGCTGTCACGATCGACGTCCGTAAGGGGCTTACGCCATTACGACGCCCCTGGGTACTCAGCCGACAGGATGTTGAAGAGCTTCCACAGGTAAGCTCGACCTACGGCCACATCCGTGCGACCGATCCGAAGTTGGCCGAGCTTCGCTTTCAACACATTCGTAAACCCTTGCGAGCGAAGTCCGGTACAAACGTGACCCAACTGCACTATGCGCGAAAAGGCATCGTCACACCGGAAATGGAATTTATCGCTATCCGTGAGAACCAATCGCGCCGAACCGAATCCGGCGCTGTATCCCGGAACGGCCATGGCGGTGGCGTGACGCAGCATCCTGGATTTGCCTGGGGTGCCGCTATTCCTCGGGTCATCACGCCGGAGTTCGTGCGCGACGAAGTTGCCCGTGGGCGCGCGATCATCCCGTCGAACATCAACCATCCGGAAAGCGAGCCGATGATCATCGGCCGGAACTTTCTCGTGAAGATCAATTCCAACATCGGCAATTCCGCCGTCGCCTCATCCATCGAGGAGGAAGTCGAGAAAATGATCTGGTCGACTCGTTGGGGCGCCGACACCGTGATGGACTTGTCGACCGGCAAAAACATTCACGAAACACGCGAGTGGATCATCCGCAATTCACCGGTGCCGATCGGAACGGTGCCGATCTATCAAGCGCTTGAAAAAGTGAACGGCAAGGCGGAAGACCTGACGTGGGAGATTTTTCGCGATACCCTGATCGAACAGGCCGAACAGGGCGTCGACTACTTCACCATTCACGCAGGTGTACGCCTCGCCTATGTGCCGATGACCGCAAAGCGAATGACCGGCATTGTTTCGCGCGGCGGTTCGATCCATGCGAAATGGTGTCTGGCTCACCACCAAGAAAATTTCGCCTACACGCACTTCGAAGAAATCTGCGAGATCATGAAGGCCTATGATGTGGCTTTCAGTCTCGGCGACGGACTCCGGCCGGGATCGATTGCCGATGCCAACGACGAAGCGCAGTTTGCCGAGCTCGAGACATTAGGCGAACTGACCAAGATCGCATGGCGGCATGATGTGCAGGTCATGATCGAAGGACCGGGCCATGTGCCCATGCACATGATTCACGCCAACATGGAAAAGCAGCTCGAGGCCTGCCATGAAGCGCCGTTCTATACACTGGGACCGCTGACGACCGATATCGCACCCGGCTATGACCACATTACATCAGGCATCGGCGCCGCCATGATCGGCTGGTACGGCTGCGCCATGTTGTGCTATGTGACTCCCAAGGAACATTTGGGCTTGCCGACCCGCGACGACGTCAAGACAGGCGTCATCACCTATAAAATTGCCGCGCATGCGGCAGATCTGGCCAAAGGACATCCAGGCGCCCAAGCGCGCGATAACGCTCTGTCGAAGGCCCGCTTCGAGTTCCGCTGGGAAGACCAATTCAATCTCTCCCTCGATCCGGAGACGGCCCAGCAGTTCCATGACGAAACGCTTCCCGACAATGCCGCCAAAGTCTCGCATTTCTGCTCGATGTGCGGACCACACTTCTGCTCCATGAAAATCACGCAAGACGTCCGAGAGTACGCCGCCCAGATCCAAGTCGATGAACAACAAGCCATTCAGATCGGCATGAAAGAGAAAGCTGAAGAGTTCAAGAAAACCGGTTCTGAAATTTACCGGTAGGAGAGCCATATGGCCAAGCCAAGACCAGCACCATTGCGCGAACGGGATATCACCCGACAGATTGCCCGGGAATACTATAAAGAATTTGATCAGCTGATCGAGAGCGACGTGATCATCGTCGGTGCGGGACCATCCGGGCTTATTTGCGCACACGATTTGGCCGCGATGGGATTTCGCACAGTCCTCATCGAGCAAAGCCTGGCGCTCGGTGGTGGATTTTGGTCCGGCGGGTATCTCATGAACAAGGCGACGATCTGCGAGCCCGCGAATGAAATCCTCGAAGAGATCGGCGTGCCTTGTAAGAAGATCAAAGAGTGCGAGGGGATGTATATGGTCGATCCACCGCACGCCACAGGAGCCTTGATTGCTGCCGCGTACAATGCCGGCGCTAAGATCATGAACCTGACGCGAGTGGTGGACCTCATCCTGCGCAATGACGGCCTATTGGAAGGTGTCGTCGTCAACAGCACCACCGTCGAGATGGCCGGTCATGATATCATCCACGTCGATCCCATCGCCCTTGAGAGCAAGATCGTCGTTGACGCCACAGGCCACGACGCAGTCCTAGTCGAGCTCCTTCACAAGCGGAACCTGTATAATAAGGTTCCAGGAAACGGCGCCATGTGGGTTGCGCGATCCGAAGAAGAGGTCATGGACCGTACCGGCGAGGTATATCCCAATTGCTTCGTCATCGGATTGGCCGTCGCTGCCGTGTACGGCACCCCAAGAATGGGCCCGGCCTTCGGCTCGATGTTGCTGTCCGGCCGGTATGGAGCGGAGTTGATTAAAAAGAAGCTGAAACAGGAGTAAAGAAGAGAGTAATGCCTCAGCGGCCGGCGGGCTGATCAAAAAGGTCTCCGGCAAGGCCGCAGGAAGTGCGGACCCGGAGGCGTGCTCTTTAGTATGTCGAGGAGTTTGCACGATCGAGAACGAAGCCGGAGACCTTTTTCAGCAGCCTGACCATGGATGTTCAAGATTTTTTATTACAAGGCGAAGGGCGTGAAGAAGATAAGCGCCAGGCGTGGGATCTTTTTCAGCAGGCCTACGAACAACAGATGAAGCGTGAACTGGAAGAGGCCGTGAATCTTTACAAGAGATCGCTTGCCACTCATCCCACTGCCGAGGCCCACACGTTCTTGGGATGGACTTATAGCTGGATGGGGCGGATCGACGAAGCGATTGAGGAATGTCACAAGGCCATCGTGCAGGACCCGGATTTCGGCAATCCCTACAATGATATCGGCGCTTACCTGATCGAAAAGGGTGAATTCGACGAGGCGATTCCCTGGTTTCAGAGGGCGATACAGGCCAAACGCTATGAGAGTCCGGCCTATCCGCATCTCAATCTCGGCCGCGTGTACGAGCGAAAAGGGAACTGGACCGAGGCCATCGATTCGTATAAGAGAGCGCTCGCCTTGGACCCAAACTACGGCTTGGCCAAGAAGGCGCTCGGACGGTTGATCAGCTCGCTGAATTAGGTAGGTTGAGGTATGAGTCCAAAGACTATTCTCGTCGCCATTACAGATCTTTTCTTCTACACCAAAGTCCGGGATGCGTTACGCCAACCGGAATACCAGCTTGAAAAAGCTCGTACACAACAGGATATTGTCGATAAAGCTATATCGGCCAACCCAAGAGTAATCCTCTTCAATATGAACGACCTCACTCTTAATGCCTTCCAGGCGTTGGAGAAGCTGAAAGCCGATGCACGGTTGAAGAGCATTCCAACGCTGGCCTTTGCCAATCATGAAGAAGTCGATACCTGGAACCGCGCTAAAGCCCTTGGCGTGACGAAGGTAGTCTCCCGCAATGAGTTTTCTGCTCGGACAAAAGATCTCGTGGAAGAAGTCCTCGCTGTTAGGCCCCAGCAATCGCCACCCAGCGCAACGCCAAACGAGAAGTCGGTGAAACGATCCCGGCTTCATGGACAACATGCCCAACTTGGAGCGACGTTTGAGGAAGTCACCGGATGGGAAATACCGGCCCACTATGGCGATGTTGCGGCCGAACATCGTGCCGTCCGCCAGACGGTGGGGATCGCCGACCTCTCCCATCGCGGCAAGCTCAGGGTTACGGGCGAGGATCGCGTGAAGTGGCTGCAAAGCGTCATCAGCAACGACATCCTTCCCCTCCAACCGGGACAAGGTCGCTATTCCAGCTTCTTAACCCACAAAGGTAAGATGCTCACGTACTTCCGCCTGTACATGCAGACAGAAGCCGTCATGCTGGAAGATGTGGGGGAGATCGGAGACACCACGTTCCAGGCCCTACGCAAATTCCTGCTCTACGGGACCAAGGCCAAGATGGAAAACTGTGCTGAGAGCTGGGGGCTGCTGTTGATCAGCGGTCCGAAGACCGCACACGTGGTGCAATCCGCGTTCGGTGTGGACGTCACGGACTTAAAACCGGTCGATTTTGTCACAGCGCAGATCGGCGGACATCACGCCCTGGTCTTACGCACCGAAGAAACGGGAGAAGTTGATATTGAGGTACTGCTCCCCACGGATAGCCTCCTAACCGCTTGGGCTAGTGTCATGCAGGCCGGAGACAAGTTCGGCATGAGAGTAATCGGAACCCATGCGCGAGAGGCCTTGCGCCTCGAAGCGGGCCTCCCGAAGGCCGGATCGGATTTGAACGAAGAGATTGTCCCGCCCGAAGCTAATCTTGAGGAAAAGGCTTTCAGCCTGAACAAAGGATGCTATCCGGGACAAGAAGTCGTAGCACGCATGGATACCTACGGCAACGTGCGCCGCAAGCTCGTCGGGCTGGTGCTCAAGGATTCCATTGTTCCGCCGCATGGAGCCAAACTGTATAGCGGTGATCGTGAGGTGGGCTGGATCAGCAGCGCCGTCCGTTCTCCTCAGTTCAACAAGACCATTGCGTTCGGATTTCCTCTGCGCGACTTCAGTAAACCCGGCACGGAACTGGCCGTGGAATTCAAAAACGGCAGACATCCAGCCACAGTTCAGACCCTGCCCTTTTACGCCAAACATTAACACCAGGCCCCACAAAGACATATGTCCGTTGGTGAACAGGAAGACAGCGTGCAAACCACTCCGTATCAAGAAGCGGGTGAACGTGCGGGAATCACCCGCTTGGTGGACGAATTCTACATCAATATGGATACGCTGCCTGAGGCTGAAACCATCAGAAGCATGCATCCCCCAGATCTAACCGAATCACGCAAGAAGCTGACCTACTTCCTGTGCGGCTGGCTGGGAGGCCCCAAGCTATTTCAGCAACATTATGGGCCGATCAGCATTCCGGGATTCCACAAACAGTTTCCCATTGGATTCGAAGAGCGCAATGCCTGGCTGCTCTGCATGCAACGAGCGCTCGCCGTTCAGCCCTACAGCGACCAATTCAAAGGCTACCTCTTAGCCGCACTCAGCATCCCAGCAGAACGAGTCAGAGAGGTGAACGCAGGAGAGTTTTAGTACCTCTCCCCGCCTCGTGCATAGGCTGATGTGTTCTCATTGGAGTACACCCACGCACGTTGGAATACATCTCTGCATCCTTCAGGATAAAGGGCTTCGATCTTCATAAGATCCTCTTGAGGAACCGTTACCCTTCAAAATCAATGCGATGAACGAAAAAAATCGACCAAACTGTTCCTTCATTCCTGTGGCATTCTCCTTGCTCTATCTACAATGAGAGAGGGTCACGATGGGCCGACATTCATGAAGGACAAGATGGCTTTCTGCTTCAACCACTCCAGCGAGCAGCAACTCTCCCGCTCACCCAAGGCGGAAACAATGTCGATCGGATGCGAAGCGTGGATCGACGTGAGCCGTTTTTCTGCAACAGAAAACTCGGCACACCCGATCGCTGGGGACCCCAGAGCCGCTGAAGACCACTCAGGTTTATCTCGTTCCCATGGTTCTCTGACAAAATCGTTCGCCCTCCTATGTCGGAAGCTTCGACGAGGTTCCGCTGAAGGCCTAGACTAACTGCGACCGTAAAATCATCCATTTCATCGGCAGAACAACGCGCCAAGCAGTTTCAAAGGCGTGGCCTGGCCATCTCAAGCCATGCAAGCCGCCGGGACCGGTATTGTTACTCGGCAGCTGCGTGCTCACCCGGCGCCGACTGTGGCGCTTACTGCAACCGACATCAATCCCGGGCATGTTCGACTATGCCAGAGGAAACTGAAGGACCTGAAGGGAATTGAGTTGACGGTGAATGGATTTGACCGCATCGAGATTCTCCCCGTTCCGAAGGAATGCTCCAACGACACGGCTAAACCACTGGCAATTCAACGATGCAAGCTATTGTGGTAACGGCACGAGCGAAGGATGGCGTGAATCTATAAGCCTGACTGTTCGTGGCCCGAAATGCCGACTGCCAGCAGTGAGTGATCACCGCCGAACACATCAAAGCCGCTGTCACTTTGTCGGCTCCGGCGTGCTGAGCGCCGTCAGTCAGTCGTGGCCATCGTGATGGTGGCTTTTCCCTCGGACTCTTCTAGCGTCCTGCGCTGCTCATACCCCGGCCTCGGCGTGACAATGCGTACCTGGTCGCCTTCGAGCAACGTGTGGAGAGGATTATCGATGAGGCGGTCGCTCGCGGAAAGCCCCGCTGACACCTCGACCGCGCTGTCCATGAGATTGCTCACGGTGATCGGTTTGAAATGCGCGCGGTTGTCCTCCGTCAGCACGGCCGCTTGTAAGGCATCATCCTTTTCGTAGACCAGGGCGCTGGTCGGGATGACAAAGGCCGACCGATCAACTGGCGCCGTAAGGTGGACTATGGCGTAGGAACCGGGCCAGAGCGCGTGGTCTTCATTATCGATCGTGAAGACCGAAGTCGCCGTCCGCGTCGCGACGTCGAATCCACGGGAGACCGTGAGAAACTTGGCGGTCCAATGACGATTGGGTAATTGCGGCACCGTCACGTCGGCCGTCAAGCTTGGGCGAAGGAAGGACTCGAAGTACGCAGGCACCTTGATAAAGAGACGCAATTTATCGATGACGGCCACGGTATAGAGGTTGGTTTTCGCATTGGGGGTGTGGAGAGTCCCCTGCTTACTGACCAAATCCCCGACGTTGATGTTGCGCTCGACGACCACGCCGTCAAAGGGAGCGATGATCCTTTTGAACCCTATGAACGCCTCGACGTTCATGACCTGGTAATGCGCCGCCTCGACCACCGCCGCCTGGGCTCTCAGTTCTTGTTCCTTCACCGTGATCGCCTGCTCAGAGACGGCATGATTGGGGCGAAGGGCACGCCAACGTTGCGCGGTCACCTCGGCGAGCCGATACTTGGCGCGTTGCGATTCCAGATCCTTGATGGCCTGCCGATATTCGGCGTCGAGGTCCGGTGTGCTGATCTCGGCGAGGAGGTCGCCTTTTCTCACCCAGTCGCCGTATTTCTTGTGCCACATGTGTACATAACCCGTGACCCGGGCGTAGGTCGTCGCTTCATACCAGCCTTGAATCGTGCCGGGAAGCGTGATGCTCTCGGTCGCGGACACCGGCTTGGGAGAGATGATGGATACGGGGGGAGCGATGGCGTTGAGCGTCTCCTCCCGGAGCGCCGCGGCGTAGCTTCTGCTGTCATAAATCCGATAGCCGAGATAGAGCAGGCAGAGCAGGAGCGCGACCACCGCCGTGTATTTTCCACTGAATTTCTTCATTGTGAGGCGAGTCCTTTTTGCTCAGCCGTTCGCCGGC
>JAICWG010000086.1 GCA_025934915.1 Nitrospira sp. | reverse complement strand
TCCGCTATCAGGACCTCTGGCCGGGATTGGGCGGGATGCGCAATCCATCATGGAAGGATATTTTCGCGGTCTCAACGAGCGCGGAGGAGTGTATGGGCGTCAGATTCGCTTGATCGTCGAAGATACGGGGAACAATCCGTCACAATTATAGAGGCGGCCACCGCAAGCCTCATCAAGACTAGGCAGGTCTTCGCGCTTGTCGGGAGCTTTGAATTTGGCGAAGCTGCGAACACACTCAACTTACTTGAGCATACGCAAATCCCGTTGATTGGTCCCTTGGCGTTGTCGCCGCAGCCCACTGATCCACCCAATCATTACGTCTTCTATACCCTCGCTGGGTTCGATATTCAGTATAGGGTTCTGCTCGATTTCTTGAGGTCCCACTCTCGTTCAGTGATGGGTATGACTCGTCCTCGCATCGCCGTTATCCGACCGAAGAATACGACGATTTTGAATACGGTGCTCACGCCATCACGACGCAAAACGATGGATATTGTGGTGGAGCATGAGTACATGCGTGGATCCTTGAATCGGATAGCACTTGGTGAGCAACTACACAAGCGGTCTATTGATGCGGTGGTTTTTGTCGGTGATGGCGAAGACTTTCTGGCCATCGGCCAGGAATTGGATCGCCGACATCTCTCGCCCGTGTTGCTGGCTTCAGCCGGAATGGTAGGCCATCGGGCCTTGGCCATTCCCCCCAGCTTGATCATGAAAGTATTTCTCGTTGCCGCACTCCAGCTGCCGACAGAGCAAGACCGCGATCAACTTCAGAAAGTCGTCGGTCAACATCAACTGAGCAACTGGGGGTTTGTCCGAATGGCTCAAGGTGCCGCCTCCATGTTGGGCGACGCACTCATGAAGATCGGACGGCGTGTGAATCGGAGTCTCCTGATCGAGGAATTAGAACGATACCGAGAAATGGATACCGGGGCTGGTTTTACACTTACCTACGGACCGCAAAAGCGAATTGGTAGCTTCCGCGCTCGCATTTTCACTATCACTCCCGAAGCTCCCCATTTTGTCCCGATCACTGACTGGATCGTGCCGCAGGATCATCCATAGCTGTCCGAAAGTCGAGAAAACGGTTGGTGGGCTTAAACCATGTTGGCTTGCCGGGTCATCCCTGTGGCTCGATCGCCAACCCATTGTGATAGACAACATGTAGGCATTGGATAAGGAGGTGGTTAGTTTCCTTTATCAATAATGATGCGGTACTGATTCAATCGAAGGATCATGAGATTTGTAGCGTGGAACAACCAAGCTGTCGCAGTATGTCTCTCAATTCTCTCTCGCCCATTCTGCGCAGTTCTCAAACTGCAAGTGATTGATCTAGAGGGATTGTTCCTTGACAGGGGAAAAGCATTCTTGCTAGCTTGACCTGTTATCTCTAAAGTAAACATCTAATCATCTCACCCGACCAGGCTGTAGGTTCTGTGACTTTCCAAGACCTTATTCTTGCCCTCCATCGATTCTGGGCCGATCAGGGTTGTGTCATCCATCAACCCTATGACATGGAAATGGGTGCCGGTACCTTTCATCCGGCCACATTTCTGCGGTCGCTCGGACCGGAACCTTGGCGAGCAGCTTATGTGCAGCCATGCCGTCGTCCGACGGATGGCCGCTATGGTGAAAATCCCAACCGTCTCCAGCACTATTATCAGTACCAAGTCGTGCTGAAGCCTTCTCCCGACAACATTCAAGAGCTGTATCTAGAGAGCCTAGCCCGGCTGGGGATCAACCCCAAGGAGCACGATATCCGCTTCATTCAAGACGATTGGGAGTCGCCGACGCTGGGTGCGTGGGGACTTGGGTGGGAAGTGAGACTTGATGGGATGGAGATCACCCAGTTCACCTACTTTCAGGAGATCGGCGGGATTGAACTAGCTCCGATCACCGGCGAAATCACCTATGGCACGGAGCGCATCGCCATGTATCTGCAAGAGGTGAACAACGTCTTTGATTTGGTATGGAACAACAGGGTCTCATATAGGGATATTCATCACGAAACCGAGGTGCAGGGGTCGCGATACAACTTCGAGGAAGCGGACGTTGCGATGTTCATGCAATCCTTCCAGGCGAGTGAAGCGGAGTGCAAGCGGTTGCTCGCGCAGACCGACAAGCGCCTGACATTGCCAGCCTATGACTATTGCATCAAATCATCCCATGCGTTCAATCTCTTGGATGCGCGCGGAGCGATCAGTGTTGCGGAACGGACCGGTTACATCGCACGGGTGCGGGCGTTGGCCAGGCAATGTGCCGAGCGCTATCTCGACGATCGAGCGGCGATGGGACATCCACTCATGAGAGAGCAGGTTACACATCGATGAAGCGCTCGCTCGTGAAGAAGCCTCGACAACAAAAATCTCGTAGCCCCAAACCGATTGCCGACCTGTTGTTGGAAATCGGTGTGGAAGAGTTGCCGTATGAATTTGTAAAACCAGCCCTTTGCTCTTTAGAAGAGCAGGTGGACCTCTTCTTTACGTTCCATAATCTTTCTTATGATCAGCCCAAGGTGTATGGAACACCCAGACGACTTGTGTTGTTTGTTGAGGGTCTTGCTATTCACCAAAAGGCTTCCACCACTGAAGTCATGGGGCCGTCGAAATCCGTTGCATTCGATCAGGCTGGCCAGCCGACCAAGGCAGGGATCGGCTTTGCGAGAGGGCAAGGAATACAGGTTGAGACTCTCCAGGTGAAACAAACGCCGAAAGGTGAGTATGTATTTGCAGTCAAAGAAGACAAGGGGCGTCCCACCATAACGGTCCTGTCCGAAATTATTCCGAAGATCTTAAGCGAGTTATCTTTTCCCAAAGCGATGAAGTGGAACGAAACGGGCCTACGGTTCGCGAGGCCCATACGATGGATCGTGGCGCTGTTCGGGGGAAAGGTGGCCCCAATAGAGGTTGTGGGCATCAAAGCCGGGAATCGGACGTACGGTCATCGTGTAATGGGTGGCGGAAAGCCTATTATCGTGAAGGATTTCAAGACGTACAACCAAGGGCTTGAACGGCGAGGGGTGATTGTTGATCCAGAACGCCGTCGAGCAACGATTCAGAAACAAATCGACCGTCTTTGCGTCAAGGCGGGCGTGGAATTGAATGACGATGATGCCCTGATTGATCAAGCGGTGTACACGACGGAGTGGCCCTGTGCCGTTCTTGGCAGCTTCAAACCGGAGTATTTGGAAGTCCCGTCTGAAATTCTCATCACGTCGATGAAAGAACATCAGGGGTTCTTTTCGGTAAAGAATAAGAAGTCCGGCAAGCTGGCGCCTCATTTCATCGCGATTGCCAACAATCAACCCAAGAATATGTCGCTCATTCGGACAGGTAACGAGCGAGTATTGGCGGCCCGACTGGCGGATGCAAAGTTCTTTTTCGACGAAGACCGAAAAGTGAAGCTGGAGGAACGCGGAAAAAAACTTACCAGCGTCACCTTTCACTATAAGCTCGGCACAATGGCGCAGAAACAGGAGCGGCTGGTCAAGCTGGTGACGATTATCGCTCCGTTCCTTAAAAATGTGGACGATGATCTGATCAACCGATGCAGGAAGGCTGCGGCATTGTGCAAGGCTGATCTGTTGACCGGAATCGTTGGAGAGTTTCCTGAACTGCAAGGCGTCATGGGGGGTGAATATGCGAAGCACGATGGCGAATCGGAGGTTGTAAGCCGGGCGATCCGAGAGCAGTATCTGCCGCGTGCGATAGAAGGAGAGTTGCCTGCAACGGTTGCAGGGCAAGTCTTGTCACTCGCCGACCGGCTGGATTCCATTGCTGCATTTTTCTATATCGGTATCGTGCCGACCGGATCGGAAGATCCTTTTGGTCTTCGACGGCATGCGACAGCGATTGTTCGAATCGTGATCGAGGAGAATCTTCAAATCAATCTCGGAACGTGTATAGAACATGCCATGAATGTTGTGGCGGAAGACGGTTTCAGAAGTGTGCCCGGCTTTGAACATGAAGGACGACGGCGGATTGCGGAATTCATCTTAGAACGGGTTCGGCATTATGGCCGGATTGTCTATGCCATGCGCGACGATGTTATCGAGTCGGTCTTGAAGCCCGCTTCTGACGAAGCGATTGACCTCGTCGATCTTGTCCAGAAAATGAAGGCGCTTGAAGCCGTGACAAAGAAGCCGGAGTTCGATCCCTTGATCGTGGGCTTCAAACGGGCACACCGACTTGTCGAGAAAGAACAATGGACACGGGAACCGGTGGACCAGGCGCGGTTTCAGGATGCCGCCGAGTCAGCCCTCCACAAAGCCGTAGTGAGCGAACACGGCCGGATAGAAGCTTTGGTTAAAGCCGGCGAGTACAGCCAGGCGTTGGACGCGCTGGTGGGTCTTAAGCCGGCCATCGACGCCTTTTTTGCGGCCGTGATGGTCAATGCCGAGGACCAGGCTATTCGCAGTAACCGATTGTCGCTGCTCAAAGAAGTCGATGAGTTATTCATGTCATTCGCAGACTTTTCTCAGATTGTGGTACAAGGGCGGTAGATCGAAGCGGACGGAAAACGGACTGTCTCCAGCGAGGATCGGAAAAAGCGGGAGTTGTCATGGATCAGCCGATGACGGATGCAGGCCGTCGGGCGGACAAGATCCGACGATTTTCTCTTGTGGTCTCGCTGATCCTGATGGTGCTCTGCAATGCCATTCTCTTCGCCGGGTTCTCGCTCAGCGGCATTAATCTGGACGATTTGGTCAAGACGCCCGATTTCTTCAATGCCAAAGAAGACGTGTGTCTTCGACTCTCATGGCAGTCAGTGCCCGGAGCGAATGAACCGGTTCGACTCTGTTCGGAATGGCTTAATCTCTCCGACCCGAGTGGAAAGGCCCATTATCTCCAGCCGGATACGAAGCTCAAGAAGGGGCTTGACGGTCAATACTACGTCGATCAAGGTATTCAGGCTGACTATCGGTTATTGATGCTGATGCTTTTTGTCACTGCGGTGATCATCGGTGGCATAAGGGCGAAGTGGTTTTTGGTGAACCGCTATCGGCTTCGTCTGGAATCAACCGACGGTCGTCGCGCATCGCCCGCTCATTGATACGCACTCTTCCTGGAAGGAGAAGTCACGTGGCAAAGAAATACGTCTACTATTTCGGCGACGGCAAAGCCGAGGGCACGTCGAACATGAAGGAACTGCTCGGCGGAAAAGGCGCAGGGTTGGCCGAGATGACCAATTTGGGTATCTCCGTCCCGCCCGGATTTACGATTTCCACCGAAGCCTGCGTCGAGTATTACAGGATCGGCAAGCAATACCCTCACGGAATGTGGGATGCCACATTGCAGGCGCTCAAACGCGTGGAACATTCGATGGGGATGGGCTTCGGCGATCCTGAACGGCCGTTGCTGGTTTCGGTCCGATCCGGTGCGCGCGCCTCAATGCCCGGCATGATGGACACCGTGTTGAACGTGGGTCTCACGACGAAGACGGTCGAGGGTCTCGCGGCCAAGACCCGCAATGATCGCTTCGCGCAGGACAGCTACCGACGATTTGTGTCGATGTTTGGCAGCATCGTGATGGGCGTGCCGCGCGAGCATTTTGAAGCGATCCTCAAGCACAAGAAGACAGAAGTCGGGGTCGCGCATGAAACGCATTTGGATGCCAGACACCTCCGCGAATTAGTGGCGAGTTTCAAAGCTCTCATCAAAGAAGAAACGAAAAAAGATTTCCCGGATGAACCGCGGGAGCAATTGCGGCTGGCGATCAGCGCGGTATTTTCCTCCTGGTTCGGCGCCCGCGCGATTACCTATCGGAAGCTGTATAACATCCCAGATTCTTGGGGGACTGCGGTCAACGTGGTCGCAATGGTCTTTGGGAACATGGGCGAAACGAGCGGGACCGGCGTGGCGTTTACGCGAAGCCCGAGTTCCGGTGATCGAGCCTTCTTCGGTGAATGTTTGATGAATGCTCAGGGCGAGGATGTCGTTGCCGGGATCAGAACGCCCCTGCCGGTAAGCGCATTATCGAAAAATGTTCCGGAGGCCTACAAGGAACTCGAACACACCTATAAGAAGCTCGAGAAACACTACCGCGACATGCTTGACCTCGAATTTACGATCCAGGAGGGCAAGCTCTATATGTTGCAGACCCGAGTCGGCAAGCGGACGGGGATTGCGGCGGTCAAAATCGCGGTCGACATGGTGAAAGAAGGGGTGATTTCAAAGCAGGAAGCCGTGCAACGCATCGGGGCCGACCAACTGGCGCAGTATCTCTACCCGATTTTCGACACAAAAAAAGAGTCGAAATCGAACCCGCTCGGCAAGGGGTTGCCGGCCGGGCCCGGCGCAGCGGCCGGCAAGATTACACTAAATCCCGACCGCGCGGTTGAACTGAAGGCAGCCGGAAATCGAGTCGTGCTCGTCAGGCAAGAGACCAGCCCCGATGATATTCATGGGATGAATGCAGCGGCCGGCTTCTTAACGGCACGCGGTGGGATGACGTCTCATGCAGCCGTGGTGGCGCGGCAAATGGGGAAGGTCTGCGTCGCTGGGTGCGAAGCCGTTGAGGTGTTGGATAGCCAGACGGTGAAGATTGGAGCCAAGACTTTCAAAGAGGGAGACTATCTCTCGATCAATGGATCGACCGGTAATGTGTATGAGGGCGATATTCCTGTCGTCGAATCCGAGATCATTCAAGTGATTCAAGGGAAGCTCGATCCCAAGCAGTCGGACAAGTATCAACGGTTTGCCACGATCTTGTCCTGGGCCAACAGTTTCCGCAAGCTTCGCGTCCGTGCCAACGCCGATGTGCCGGACCAGGCAAAGATCGCCAGGGGATTCGGCGCGGAGGGCATCGGTCTCTGCCGCACCGAACACATGTTCTTTGCCGAAGATCGCATCCCCATCATGCAGAAGATGATCTTGGCCAGAACGAAGGAGGAGCGTGAAAAATATCTGGATCAATTGTTGCCGTTGCAGAAACAAGACTTTGTCGGGCTCTACCGAGAGATGAAGGGCTATCCGGTGACGATTCGCTTGCTTGACCCGCCGCTCCATGAATTTCTGCCCAAGCGGGAAGAACTGATGGTCGAGATCGCGCAGCTGGAATTGACGGGTCATGACGGCGCCAAGCTGGAAGAAAAACGACGGCTCCTCGCGCGAGTCGAGGAACTGCACGAGTTTAATCCGATGCTCGGTCTTCGTGGCTGCCGGTTGGGGATTACTATGCCGGAGATCACGCGCATGCAGGCGAGGGCGATCATGGAGGCTGCCTGCGAGTTGGCGAAAGAGGGCGCGAAGATCGTACCTGAAATCATGATTCCACTCGTGGGCATGGTCTCCGAGATGAAGTCGCAGAAAGACCTGATCCGTGAAGTGGCTCAAGAGACGATGAAACGCTGCGACGTCAAACTGCCGTACCTGATCGGGACGATGATCGAATTGCCTCGCGCAGCCGTAACCGCCGAACATATCGCCAAGGAAGCCGAATTCTTTTCGTTCGGGACCAACGATTTGACGCAAACGGCATTTGGGTTTTCACGAGATGATGCGGCCAAAGTCATCGATTATTATCGAACCGTCGGCATCATGGAGTTCGATCCGTTTGCCGTATTGGACAGGGAAGGTGTCGGGTCGCTGATGAAACAAGCTGTTGTCGGAGGCCGTAAGGCGCGATCCGATATCAAACTTGGCATATGCGGTGAGCATGGAGGCGATCCAAGCTCTGTTGAGTTCTGTCATGAGCTGGGCTTGGATTATGTGAGCTGTTCGCCGTACCGAGTACCGATCGCCAGATTGGCAGCCGCGCATGCAGCTCTGGCGGAGGCAGACACCAAGAGGTCCAACAAATCCGCTGCTTCGCCACGGGTGAGGTCGACGAGGCCACAATCACGCCGTCGTCGACCACGCGTGGCCCGCAAGACACGGTGACTAACCGCGCTCAGGATCTGCGCTTCATGACCCTGGCCCTTCGCCTGGCCGCGAAGGGCCAGGGAACGACAAGCCCGAACCCGATGGTCGGCGCCCTGGTGGTTCGTCGAGGACGAATCGTCGGCCGAGGTTTTCATCTTCGAGCCGGTGCTCCCCACGCAGAAATTCTCGCGTTACGGCGGGCAGGGAGGCATGCTCAAGGCGCCACATTATACGTGACACTTGAGCCCTGCTGTCATCTCAAGAAACGGACTCCCCCTTGTGTCCCTGAAATCCTTCGCTCGAGGGTCCGCCGTGTGGTGATTGCGATGCAGGATCCGAATCCATCAGTAAAGGGAAAAGGAGCCGTAGCGCTTCGGCGGGCCGGACTCTCGGTCACGGTCGGAGTTGCTCGTTCTGAGGCGGAAGCACTGAACAAGTCCTATTGCCATTGGATGAAAACCGGCCGTCCCTATGTGACGCTCAAGGCCGGCATGACGCTTGATGGGAAGCTGGCCACGGCAACAGGGGAGTCGCGATGGATTACGGGCGGGTCGTCCCGTCAGGAGGTGCATCAACTTCGCTGTTGTGTCGATGCCGTCTTGATCGGAGTAGACACCGTTCTGGTTGATGATCCGTCACTGACAGCGAGAACAGGACCGCGACTCGAAAACTTAGCATCGCGGCAGCCTCTTCGCATTGTGGTCGATAGCCGATTGCGCACTCCGTTCAAGGCACAGATCCTGGCACAACAGGACAAGGCCAAAACGATTATTGCCACAACTGCTGCAGCCCCAGCGGCTCGACGATCGGTCCTGCAAAAAAAGGGCATAGAGATCCTCACGTTGCCTGCCCTACAGGGCCGGGTATCGTTGCCCGCTCTGCTCAAGCAGCTCGGTCGACGCGGTATTACGTCCTTACTCGTGGAGGGAGGTAGCGAGGTCAATGCGGCGACGCTGAAGGCCAAGTTGGTGGATCACATCCGTCTCTACATGGCTCCGCTGCTTCTGGGCGGCCAGAATGCCAAAGGTGTGATCGGAGGAAAAAGTCCGGCACGTCTTGCAGGTGCGATCGAGTTACGGCATGTGGTGACACGGTCCGTCGGCAATGATGTTGTAGTGGAAGGCGACCTGTGACTGCCTGGATAAGATTCATCAGTTTGACAATGGTTCTTAGTAGTGGAATGGACTTCAGCGTCGCAGAGGTGTCGGTACCGGTCGTCGAGAGTCTTGATTCGCTCGTCGTTCGTTACCTAGAGACCTCTGACAGTGATGAAGCCGGTCAATTGTTGCAACGCATTCTCTCCGACGTCCGCGCGTCCGTCGAAACAGTCTCGCATATCATAAGGACTGAACGAACCTATCGGAACCAACCCGTCGGAAATCTTCCCGATGAACAGATCGTGGTCCGTGGACAGCCGTACCCGCTGTCCTTGTTCATCCCACCGACGTATCAAGCTTCGAAGGCCTATGCATTAGTCGTGTGTCTGCATGGATTCGGTTTTACCGGCGAGGAATATTTGGAGCGATGGCGAGCACGATTGGGTGAGGACTATCTATTGGCCTGCCCCTCTTATCCCTCCGGTGCGTGGTTTACGAGGCGTGCTGAGGAGCTGGTGCTGGAGACGATCCGGCAAACTGGGCACCGATATCATGTGGATCCAGACCGCGTTTTTCTCACGGGCATGTCAAATGGCGGGATCGGTGCGTGGCTGATCGGCATGCATCATGCGTCGTTGTTTGCCGGCCTCGCACCCATGGCCAGCGGACTCGATGATGTGCTGATGCCGTTTCTCGCGAATCTTCGAAACACACCCGTCTATATCATTCATGGGGCCAAAGATCAGGTGATGCCGGTTGACCTCAGCCGCTCGATCGCCCGGGAGCTCGACGTGCTTGGCTATCAGTATGTGTATCGCGAGCATCAACGTGAGCATCCCATGGCAGGCGGACACTATTTCCCAAGAGAAGAGTTGCCGGACCTTGTTGCCTGGTTCAATCGCCAACGCCGCGAACCCTTGCCGACAAGCCTGACCGTCGTGCGTGACGGGAGCCACTTTCAACCGTTCAACTGGGTTCGCCTCGATGCGACCGATCCGATCGCGGCATTTTCGGACGATTTGGTGGACAAACGTGACGAACGAATCAAGCGTCGGGTGTATGCCAGACTTGACGCATCGATTACCGCAAGCAATCGTATCGAGGTAAAGGCCGAACACGTTCAGCGCTATAGCCTATTTCTGAACGAGCAATTGATCGATGTCTCCAAACCGCTTATGGTGGTGACGAACGGCCGTCTCTTGTTCGAAGGAGCCGTCACTCCATCAGTGGAAACCCTGTTGCGCCAAGCCAGACTACGGCGAGACCCCGAGCGCCTCTTCTCCGTTCATCTCACAATTGACATCACGAAGCAGGCTCCATGATTTCCGCATGGCGGTTCCGGCCTGATCCCGTGGCGCACATGCTTGTTGTGTGGGTCGCTATGGGGACTGTTGTATTTGCTGGGTATAGCCGGTCAGAAACATGTACGTTGTCCCCCGTCCATGCCGGACTCACATTTCCCGTCGAGCGAGTTGATCCTGTCTGGACCTGTAAACTGCAAGCCATCATCCAGAGTTATACGACTGTGAGCAAGGTGGGGCCGATCCGAACCGCTCTCTCTGAATCGATGTATCGGCATCTGCTGGATCATCCTCCTTTTACGACGGATGTGATCCGGCGTCTGCATCTTGGTCGTTACCGGTCGGAGGCGCGAGGTCAGGACCGCTTCTGGGGCGATGACGGCGAGGGGACGAGAGGCATCGTTGAGCTGGTGTACGAGGATCCCACCTCCCGCATCTACTTTCTTGAGGGAACTCATGAAAGCCGGTTGCTCCCTCACGTGACGGGAAAAGCGGTCGTCTTTCTCCAGATAGGTGTGATGCGAGACGCGAACAACCATGAAGCGATGGAGAGCACGTTGGTTGCGTATGCCAAGTTGGATAATCGTTTTCTTTCAGGGTTGGTTTCTCTCCTGCATCCGCTGGTTTCCAGGGTTGTGACAAGCCGGTTGCAAAAAGGAGTGGAGACTGTCGATCGATTGGGGGTGGTGATGAGGCTGGACCCCCAACGGGTGATGTCTGTACTGACGAATCCGCCGTCTTTGCCGGAACATCACCTAGCGTTCCTGAAACAGGAGCTGAGAGGCGGACAGAGCACCGACAAGGGTAGCTCGGGCTGCAGATCGGCACCATGACGACATCGCGCAGTTTCGCGCTGATCTGCACGGTCGGCATCTTTTGCTTCATCAGCTACAACATGGTGCGGATGCCCGCGCTCTCCTTGTTCGCCGAATCGCTCGGCGCGAGTCCGGAACGGATCGGTTTGATCGTGTCCGTCTCAACCTTGGCGGGTGTCTTGCTGAAACTGCCTTCCGGCGCCCTCTCCGATATCTATGGAAGGCGGTTCTTGCTGCGGATCGGCGTAGTGGCGTTCGGGCTGCCGCCATTTCTCTATCCCTTCATTACGAACCTGGACGCGCTGACGGCGCTACGGTTTCTTCACGGATTCGCAACCGCCATCTTCGCTCCGAGCGCTCTGGCCACCGTGGCGGAGCTCTATCGGGAACGTCGTGGTGCCGCGTTGGGAACCTATACGGCCTGTACGCAGTCCGGTTCTCTCTTGGGTCCCTTTCTCGGAGGATATCTCATCCATGCGGCAGGGTTTCCCACGGCGTTTGTGACGGCCGGCGTCTTCGGCTGCATTGCTATGGTGTTGTTCTATAGCCTTCATCTCGACATCTCGGTGCCGCAGAGGAAGGAACAGGGGGCGGCTGTTGTGCTGTCTGAAATGTGGAAAGGGTTTGCCGCCGTCGCCAAAAACAACAAAGTGCTGATCACAAGCACAACCGATGCCGCCAAGATGATCGCCAACGGAGCCTTGATGGCATTTCTCCCGTTGTACGGAGTGGCAGTAGGTTTGAACCCTGGCGAAGTCGGTCTCTTGTTTACCGTCCAGGCTTTTACGTCGTTCTTCTCCAAGCCGATTATGGGGCGGATATCAGACCGAGTCGGTCGTCAGCCGCTGATTGTCCTTGGTCTAGTGATATGTGCCGGAACCTTTGTCTGTATCCCGCACGTGTCGATGTTTCCACTCCTATTGGTATTATCTGCTGGATTTGGTTTTGGCGAAGCGGTTGTCTCCTCATCCTCCTCAGCGCTTGTTGCCGACAGTTCTGAGTTCAAGACGTTAGGAGCTGGTATGGGAATGCAGGGGACGATCATGGATATCGGACATGCTGGCGGACCTCTGTTGGCCGGCATGCTGATCGCGCGCATGAATTATGGAGGCGCCTTCATGATCATTGCCGGTATGCAGCTCACAGCAGCCATCGTCTTCTGGCTGGCCATGAGGAATAAATAATAAAACCCCGCTATACTATGCGGGGCGACATTGAATCATCATCGATCGCTGTCTGAGATTTGAAGTCCGAGGACTGAAATATGTTCACCGGTATCGTCGAAGAAATGGGCGCGATTACCGTCCTGAGAAAATCACTTTCTGGAACCAGGCTCACGATTCTGGCATCGACGGTGATGGGTGACCTAAAGATCGGTGACAGCGTGAGTGTGGATGGAATTTGTCTCACGGTCGTATCGAGAAGCGACCGCGACTTTTCCGTGGAAGTTTCTCCCGAAACACTCTCGGTGACGACACTCGGCAACTTCGCTGTGGGACTGCCGGTAAATCTAGAAAGGGCTATGAGGCTCAACGAACGCATCGGCGGACATCTGGTGGCCGGTCATGTGGATGGGGTCGGTGTCATTCGCAGCCGGCATCAGGACAGCAATGCCATCGTGTTCACCATCGGCGCGCCTCCGGAGATTCTGCGCTATTGTGTCGCAAAGGGCTCAATTACCGTCGATGGGATCAGCTTGACGATCAATGGCGTAAGTGAACATGGGTTTTCCGTCGCCATTATTCCACACACAGCGAAGGCAACGACGCTTGGCCTGAAGAGAGAGAATGATCCCGTTAACCTTGAATCAGACCTCATCGGCAAATACGTCGAGCGGCTGCTCCAAGAGCGGAGCCACCTTCCTAAACCCACCATCAGCATCGATAAAGACTACCTGCAAAAGCGCGGGCTGATTTGATTTGTAGCGATCAGCCCACAGCTGAGTTAAAACCTCTCTGGTTCCTGCGTAATCAGCCCTGCCGAAAAATGGAATCAATTCCCAGGAGTTCCGGCTAGGTGATACTTGCCGGAGTCTGTAGATCGACTGAGAATATCCCGCGCTGGTGCCGGTTCCTCACAATCCAGGGATTATTCGGGCATAAGGGCGTCAGCACGATGATGATCTACACCCATGTTCTTCATCGTAGGCCAACAGGTATTCGCAGTCTGTTGGACAGCATGTAAACCCATCACGGGACGGGTGTTATGCCTATCCACATAAGAACCCGTGAAGAATGGTCATACGGTTGCAACTTGTGGAAACAACGACACAAATGGACACAAATGGCACATGCATATAATGTGTGAACGTGGCGCCTGTTATGCGGATTAACACTGCTGGATGTCGTGCTAATGCGGATCGTCCTAGGCATAGTTAAGGGACTTGGGGATGGCCGCCGTAAATCCAAGGCTACACACTCACGGCGTATGGTCTCGACTCACGGCTTTAGCTCAGCGCAACAACGGCGCATTTGTAGCCGTTCCTTACTTCGGCACCGGAGCAAGTAAGCTGCTCCCTTTGAAGAAAGGAAGCACGTTGGTTGTTCGATTCGATCGCGAGGCCGTCCGCTGCGGTCAAGTAAACCCGAAGGAGGTTATCCAGCTCATCAAGGCCGGGGTCGAGGTCCATGCCTGCGCGAATCTACACGCCAAGGTTTTCGTGTTCGGTAGCACGGCTATTGTGGGTTCGACGAATGTGTCATCCTCTTCCGCGAACTCGCTCATTGAAGCAGGCGTGGAAGTAAAGGCCCGTCGCTTCGCTGCTATGTGCAGAAGATTCGTAGAGTCCCTCGCAGGGGACAAGGTGGGCCTTGAATTTGCGCGGACAATGGTTCGGCTGTACAGGCCTCCTCAAGTCGAGGGTGCTCACCACGGCAAAGCGCGGAAGGTGCGCCGAGTGTTGCCACGGCATTCTGACCTATGGCTTGTACCCTTAGTCTCGAGGTACTGGAACGATATTGACTATGAGCAGAAAGAGGCTGGTTGGTCGCGAGCCGAGAAAGCGTTGACGAATCCAAGAAAGTCAGAGATCGAAGCGTTCGTTTGGTGGGGGCCGGGTTTCTTGGACAGGGTGAAGCGCGGCGAACGCGTGCTAATGATCACAAAAATGGACAAGCGAAAGGTTTTGGTCTCACCGCCGGGGCGAGTCCTGGACATCCGCCGCTACCAGGTCAAGAGTCGACGGAAGGCAATCGTTTACCTGGAGGTCCCCAACGATAAGCGGAGGCGCGACATGCGCGCAGTCCTTAAGTCTTTGGGGCCGGTTGCAAGAGCCTTAGGCAATCCTCGCCGAACTAAGCGCATTCACGATTCCGAGCTTCTTTATACATTGGGGAAGGTCTTTGCGTGAAAGGCTGATGCCGGGTAAGCCCCCTAACAACGGCTTGCAGAGCGACGCGCCTCGTTCCTCTTCTCCCTGCTTTTTGCTGACGGTGATGCGGAACGTCAGGCACCTGCAAAACTCATGAATGAAGAGCCAGTATTCGGAGGTCGGTATCGAATCCTATGGCGAAGTATGCGACCAGGCTGGGTAGGCGAGGTACGGAACTACGCCATCAACAGGAGAGGATACCGGATGGTTCCGGTCCTATTGGACGACTCGAAGATGCAGAGGATCAATATGCGATTTGTCGCTACCGCATGGGAGAATCGAGGACCAGAAATTATTGTCAGTCAAGCTTTTATGGCTCTTCCATTGCGATTCAAGGAAGCCGCCATTTGGCACGAGGTCGGTCACGTCCACTATGAGCAATTCCCGTGACTTCCAAGACCAGGCTCAACTCAGAGCGGCTCGTATTGCAGCGATTCACAACGGTCAGGTGGTATCGCACGAGGCAGAGGCCGATCATTTCGCCCTCGTACGTGTTGGGAAGGATGCCCTGATAGGGTTCTTGACGCACTTACTCCAGACACGGCCAACAGGCGGTGAGCTGGGATGGAACGACGCAGGAAGACTCGAGTTGGAACTTCGCATCGCGACTATTCAGGCTCTGTAAACGGTATGTATTACCATTAAGGATGAGGAGGTTAGATGTGGACGATCACTGGTATTTTTCCTATGGCAGCAATCTGGCCATTGATCAGAAGGAGAATCGAACCGGAAAGATCAGGGAAGCACGCCGTGCCTGCCTTGCTGGCTACCGAATCGTTTTCAATAAAGTCGGCAGTGATGGGACGGGAAAGGCAAACATCTGGCCGGATGGTACTCGTGTGGTCTGGGGCATAGCTTACCGATGCAGCCCGAAAGCGCTCAGGCAGATGGACGACCACGAGGGGGTCCTTGGCGGACACTATCTCCGCAAGGACGTTCAGGTTGAGTGCGATTCGGGCGAATTTTTCACAGCCGTTACCTATGTCGCAGGCGAGGGGTACATTCGGACCTCTCTTTCTCCGGCACAGGACTATCTTCATCGGATCCTCAGTGGAGCCCGCAGCCACGGTTTGCCGGAGGACTACATCCAGGAGATCAGACGAGCAGCCCAAGAAGTAGAAAATAGATAGGATAAGCAGAAAAATTGGGGTCGGATCTTGAACCATGCATACTTATCCCTATTCTCTTCATTGCGTCGCACCTTGGGACGATTCTCGATGTGGCGTTTCGGCCACTGCACGACGTGATACATAAGCACTCTCCCGACGGCTTTGGTCAAAGACAACAAGATCTGCTGGAGGAATAGAAAATGTACTGAGAGTTTTGTTTAGAACACGAACCAGGAGTGTTACGACTCCCGCGTTTGTATTTACATGTTACGCTGTGCTGAGATATCATATGGACATATTACAATAAGATATTCAGAGAAGGCATGATGGGGGCTATCTCGCTGAAATTACCGGAAGACGTTTTGGAAGCTAGCCGTCGTTGCGCGGAGACCCTCCATCTATCCAGAACCGCCTATATCCGCCGAGCGATCGAGCGTATGAATCGACAGACGCAAGCAATACTCCGGGCGCGACGTTTGGCCGAAGCCTCAAAGAAAGTGCGTAAGGAAAGCCTGCGCGTCAATCGCGAGTTCGCCGCCGTCGAACAGACTCTCGATGTTTAATCGAGGAGAAGTGTGGCTGGCTGATCTCGATCCGAAACGTGGTACTGAGCCGGGCAAGACACGACCGGTGCTGATCGTTCAGGCCTAAGCATTGCTTGACGCGCAACATCCCTCCACTCCCATCGTTCCATTGACAACTGTGCTGATTGACGGTGCTGAGCCTTTGCGTATTCGTGTCCCTGCAGCCGGGCGTCTTCGCCGCACCTCCGATCTACTGATCGATCAACTACGCGCAATCGACAATCGTCGTTTGGTCGACGGTCCTTTGACCAAACTCTCGGCCGCATTCATGAAGCGGATTCACGATGCCCTTATCGAAGTCCTCGACCTTGACCAGGATCGCAACTGAATTGAAATGGAGAGCGGGAGTCAAAGGTAAGGGTGGGGTCGGATCTTGAACCGTGCATGGCCGCACAGCAGAAATAGGGCCAGCAACTGTCTGCGCCGTCAAGTGCCAAATCGGGAATGTTCAGATTCCTCGGCGAACATTCTTCGCACACAATTGGCGTAGGAACGACGATCGCCAGTGAGTCCGGGCTCTCCTATGCCTCGGCACAGGCCGATTC
>JAICWG010000258.1 GCA_025934915.1 Nitrospira sp. | reverse complement strand
TACAAAACTTGACCATATCACGCCCAGCGATTACAGTGTTCCCATGGTACGAGCTTGCGTAATCGCGTTCTTTTTGATGTGCATGGCTGTTCCTGCCTGGGCGGCTGAGGCGGAATCGTTCGACCCCGATCAACCTTTCAATCAGACGATGACCGCTGGAGTGCTCCGTTCGCTGCTAAATCAAGCACTCGATCGATTGGAGGACCACCTAGAAATTTCAGGAAACCTTCACTTCGATGAAACGAAGGGTGATCAGGGGAAACATCTGCGGTTCAAATTCTTTCCGGAGGGCAAGTCAAAGTCCGATCAGCATTTCACGGCCGAAGGGTGGTTCGGCTCATCTCCCGAATCCGGCCGATATGATTGGCGTTTTCAATTCAGGCAGCCGGACGATCGCTCCAAGAAACATCCCGCTCCACAGATTGAATCGCCGCTGTAACAGGACTGGTTGCGGTTCAACGGTTATTTTTGCCTACCACTATGTAAAGTTTTCCTCTTTCCTGACAGAGTCGTAAAGATTCCCACCACAAGGCCTAATTCTCTGCGGTGTTAGAAGCCACTCAATTGGCATGGGGTTTGTATTCTCCCGCCTTGGCTTATAACAGGATCGACATACATGGATTTCATTGCGACCGACACCTTCTCTCCTCCATCCAGATCCTCTGTGGACGGAGGTCCTCGGTCGGTCCGGACAGCACCTCCTTCCAGCTCCAGTGGTATTCGGAAACATTTTTCGACGGTTCTTCAGAGAGTTCGTGGAGAGGAGGGGAGGGGCGACCGCCGCGAGACAGACGACATTCGATCATCGAACAAATCTCAGAGCAAGCCTCAGGTGAACGAGGGCAGAGGTCGGGATGATTCCTCAGTCCGAACGGATCGTACGGATCGTGCTGACACATCGTCTTCAAAGACGTCGGAGCGAGACCACTCTGACAAGAACATGAACAAGTCGGCCGAGGCTTCAAGGAAGGATGAGACAAAGAAGGATGAGAGAAGGGAGGATGGTGAACGTTCCACCGTAGAGGACGATGCCCGTTCCGATTCTCACGGCTCAGAGTCTCAGCCCGTATCTGCTCCGACTCCGGTTCCAATCACGACACATACGATCAATCAAGAACAGACCCACACAGAAGAGGATCATCGATCGTCCAAAGACGAGCACCAGGCAACAACAGAGTCCTCCATGTCTGCGCTGATATCGGCCGCTCCCCCCATGCCTTCAATGATGGCTCCCGAGCCTCACAAAGGCGCATCATCTTCAGATGGAGCAGCGACGCAATCAAAGGATCAACCAAAACAGACGTCGACCATGTCGGCGCATTCTACGAAGAGCGATGCCCAAACAGGTCCGATCGTGAAAGATGACGTGCAAGCCGTTATCGGTGGTGCCGCTATCAAGACCGCGGTTGCTGCCGTGGAAACTCATGCCGTTTCTTCAGGACAAGAGACAGGTCGCTCTTGTCCACAGTCCGAGGGTCTTTCTCGAAGCCAGTCCAATCTAAATTTAGGCCCGGTGTCGAACGACGGAGGGATCGACCGTCCGATGAATGACGCTGCTCGGATTGCGGAGGTAGTCACGCTTGCACGTTCCGTTTCTCCACACTCGGATGACCATGCGCCATCCCATGGCGGCAAGGAAGATGCAAAATCAAAGACGGAAATCGTATTGCCGCTTGAAGATCTTGCGCAATTCTTCAGCGGCGATGGAAGCGGTGAATCGAAGGTCAGCGCGGCTTTACTGCGTGGTCATCAATCGAGCTTTGATGTGACGAAACACTTCGTCGAATTGAAGGCCAGTCAAAGTAGCTCTCCGCATGATCAAGCTGAGACTGAATTACCGCAGGCAGCGGTTGTTGAGCACCACGTTTCGGTCGGACAGCTTACAGAGTCGATCATCGCTGGAGCTTACGGGGGCATAGGGTCCAGTCCGCCGCCACCCCCTCCTGCCTCTTTCATGAGTCCTGCGCAACCGGCCATGCCTGGGCATGATCTCGCGGATAAATCCGCACAGGAGATGGCGCGAGCAGTCGTGTTTGATGTGGCACAGCCCGACCTGGGCCATGTGAATATTCGTGTAGCCATGACGAATGATGTGGTCCATACCCATTTGTCGGCCGACCGGCCTGAGGTGGGGCAATTCCTCATCAACGGACAGGACCGTCTTCAGGCGGCGTTTCAGGCGAACGGATTGGACATGGGACAATTCCGGGTGCAGGTGGATCGAGAATGGACATCGCAGGGCGGACACGAGTGGCTTTCTCGGAACGACGACAATCCTGCTCATCAGCAGCGTGAACAGCCACGACAACAGGATCAGCCCATCAATTCCTTGATTTTCGATCAGAAATCGGTTCGCGTATTGAGCGTGTTTGCCTAATCATCAATTGAGAGAGGAACCATATGGCTGATTCGACAATCTCATCCACAACAGCATCGGCGGCGCAAAATTCTTCTTTGACTGCAGCGGCGAATTCCTTGGTATCGACGTTGCCGGCCAACCAACAGCTTGGAGAAAACGACTTCCTAAACCTCTTAGTAACACAATTGCAAAACCAAGATCCTCTGAAGCCGGTCGATAATCAGGATTTCATCGCCCAGCTCGCGCAGTTCAGTCAACTTCAACAGAGCGCTCAACAGGTGACTTTGCTTCAGCAATTGATCAGTGGTCAAAACGCCAGTCAGGCGTATTCGCTTATTCCTCTGATCGGACATCAGGTGAACGTTGCAGGATCATCGATTCAACTGAATTCCGGAGGTGCGACGTTGGGCTATAGTCTGGCGGGGAACGCGGCCGCTGTTTCGGTCACAATTACGGATGCCGAGAATCAAGCCGTGCGCGTGCTAAATCTGGGAGCCCAAGGCAGTGGAGGTCAACAGGTGCAATGGAATGGTTTAGATCAGAACGGCAACCAAGTGCCGGCCGGAACCTATCAATATGCGGTATCTGCGGTCGACAACAACGGAAATAAGGTGGCGGCCACGACGAACTCAATCGTGACTGTGTCCGGCGTTGTACCAAATAGCGGGCAGACGCCAACCATTTTGGCAGGCGGTCAAGTGATAGACCCAAGTACGATCACGGACATTTACTGACACAAGAACGTGACGTCGCACTGATGAAGACGAGGGTATAGAAAAACGAGAAGGAGGGCCAAATGGGTATTTTATCGTCGCTATTCACGGGCGTCAGCGGACTCAACGCGATGGGCAACTCATTGTCAGTTATTGGGAACAACATCGCCAACCTAAGCACGGTCGGGTTTAAGTCCAGTCGTTCCGTGTTCGCCGACTTGGTCAGCTCATCACTCGGAGGGGCAGGTGGGGCGATGCAGACAGGCCTGGGCGTAGCGCTCAATGGAGTGCAGGGGGACTTCAGTCAGGGATCGCTCAGCAACACGGGCAATGCGCTTGATCTAGCGATCGACGGCAATGGATTTTTCGTCCTCAACGACGCGGATGGCGGGGCGTCCTATTCTCGCGCAGGACAATTTCATCTGGATGCACAGAACCGGATCGTCGACCCAAGCGGATTCTTTGTCCAGGGATATCAGGTCAACACCAGCGGGCTGATCACTGCCAGCATCGGTACGGTCACGCTCCCTACCACAACGGCTCCGCCGAATCCGACCAGCACTGTTGATATCGGCGCCAATCTCAATTCGCAATCGACGACTGGTACCTTCTCGCTCGCGGACCCAGCCGGGACATCTCAGTTTTCAACGTCGCTCACCGTCTACGACTCTGTCGGCAACAGTCATCTCCTCACCACTTATTTTACGAAGACGGCGGCGAACACCTGGACCTATAACGTTCTAGGCGGCACGAACGAGATCGTCACGGCCAATTACGATTCATCCAATATCAATGCCTCGCTTGGGGTCGTGCGGTTGGCGTCCGGCACCCTGACGTTCACGACATCTGGCGCACTCAATACCGAGAGTGTGGTGACGAGCTATGATAGCGGTGCTCCCGGCGGGACTGCAGGAAGTACTGTAGGGCAAGCGCAAATCGATTTTGTCGGCGCGACTGCGAACCAAGCCATCACCTTCAATTTCGGCACGAGCGTGACGACCGATGGAGGGACGGGAATGGATCTGACCACACAATTCGGCGCGGCGTCAGGGTTGGTCCAGCAAACTCAGAATGGGTTCAGCGCCGGAGCGCTGCAAACGTTTTCCGTGGAAGCGAACGGACTCGTCAACGGGAGATTTTCCAACGGGCAGGTGCGCCCGTTGGCTCAATTGGCGCTGGCGCGGTTTCCGGATCCGCTGGGCCTCGTGCGAACCGGCAAGAACACCTTTGCCGAATCAGGCACGTCCGGACAACCATTGGTCGGAGCCCCTACGACTGCCGGACTCGGGCGGGTTCTTGCCAACACGCTCGAGCTATCCAATGTGGATCTCGGCGAGAGCTTTATCGATATGATCGCTGC
>JAICWG010000046.1 GCA_025934915.1 Nitrospira sp. | reverse complement strand
TGTAGGCCGCGACTTCCATCCCGGCCTTAAACCAATTTTCAAATCGCGCGAGGGCTTCGGGTCCGTTTCCGATGAGTCCGAGGAGTTCGGGGGCCCGGCGCAGGAAGTCGAGTGTCACGTCAGCGTGCTTCTCAGCAAGCAAGGCGGCGTACTGCAACAGCCTGATCCGCCATTCCATCGACGGCAACGTTCTTAAGAGGGCGGGTGACTCCGTGAGCCATGTTATGCTGGACTCGGGGGAATGCTCAGCCAACAGGAGGCACAAGGATACGACCTTTTCCCGAACGGGAGGGTCTTCGATGTTTCCAAGAATCGACGGGCTGGTTCTTAGAAACTCTATGGTCGTCACATAGTCCGGCTTCCCGAGGCTATTCAACACAATCAATTTCAGGCCCACCGTGGCCCAGCTACGCACACTCTCCCAAGGGAGCACGGGAGCCAGCCTGGAGATTTGTCGGATGAACTCAAGCCCGACGACGACATTGACCTCGGTCAGTTCAATGCCGATATCGAGCCAGGGTCGCAAGTGTGTGGCAGGAACCTCTGATAGAATCTGCGGGGCGTGTCGGATGTATTCGAGCGCAACGTTGGCATCTTGCTCGGCGATTTCCAGACCGATTGTTAAGACTTCTGTGCGCGCATCGGCTGGCTCGATCAACCCAAGGACCAAGGGACTATCCTTGAAATATTTGAGGGCGGACGCCCCGGAGGACTGAGCCAGTGCCACTCCGAGATCGAGCCACAGAATGATATGCGAGAGGCTGGCCCGCCGATCAAGCTCAGGCAATGTCGCTACCGCCAAGGCGGCTGCTTTTTCAGACGACTCTTGGAGCTCATCCAGCAAGGTCAGTACCCGTGCCTCGGCATCCGGTTTACCGGTGGCCTGCGGTAAGCCGGCTACCATTGACTCTACCACCGCCGGACTCAACTCGGAGACCAGCCGCCGTAGCAAGATTTGTCGACTTGACATGTCCGTCATGGCTTCTTACGAGAAGGAGCTGAATGGATGGATTGTAAAGCAGCGAATTATCCTTGTAAACTAGCGATACTGCCCATCATTGCTGGAGGAAGAAGTCCATGGCCGAACCGACGCAGGAAAGCCTCGATAAGATCCGGAAATTCGTGCAGGGTTTTGCCGAGAAAAGCGGCACCGCGATGCATCCCAATACTGCGGTGACGGAGGCGGTGGTCAAGGGATTAGCGTCCCATATCGACGAACTCGGGAAACCGCTCTGCCCTTGTAACTTTTACAAAAACAAAGAAGCCGAAGCCAAACTCCGACGGTGGATCTGCGCCTGCGACGAAATGCAGGTCTACAAATACTGCCATTGTCTCCTGTTTGTTCGCGAAGATGGGATGCCGATTACGGAATATTTGCCGGACGGCCATGAAGGTCGCGAAGTGTATGGGCTGGTCACCGATCCGACCCCCGACAAAGGCCGCGCCCTTAAACACAAGGCCGCCCCGTCTCCAACCATACCCGACGAGTCCGCGGTGGCGCCGGCTTCCTCGACATGACGCGGCGTGACAGGCAACTCCGGTGCTGGTTCATCTGTCTACTGCTGATCGGCAGCGTTCACGTGGCATCAGCACACGCGGTAGTGTCGGGCTCATCGAGCCCACCGACCTTCAACGAGAAAGAACTCTTCGCCTACCGAGCGAAGGGTCGGGGAAGTGCAGCCGGACAGGTGTTTTTGCGTGCGCCCTCTGGAAAAGCTGTGACTCAGGCTGGAGCCTTGATCTACTTGATTCCAATGGTTTCATATACTCGCTATTGGTTCGATAAACATGTGCGAGATTACTCCTGCCCTTTAAAAAGTGGGGCATCGTCCTCTGAACCCCTCATGGCTCAGGAGTCGCCTGTGGAATGTCTTCGCGCGGTCATGGCCCAACTGCTGACCGATAAACGCCTTATTCCCTATCTTCGCGCGACGAGAGCCAATCCCACCGGTCACTTTTGGTTCACGAAAGTTCCTGCCGGCCGTTATTATGTTGTCAGTCTCCTTGAGGGAAGCGGTGGAGTCCACCAGGATGAGCGAGCAATGGGAATAGCCTGGTTGACCATTGACCTCGAAGCCGACGAAAAAGCAACTAACCTGGTGGTTACGGATTGCAAGAGTAGCCTCTGTTGAGCAACCGCTTCCGTTGCGTCGTGCTGTGTGGTCCAGTCATGAGGTAACCATGAGAATTCTGCTCGTTGAAGACGATGCGGATCTGGCTCAATTCATCAGAAAAGGACTGAAAGAAGAGTACTATGCAGTGGACTTTGCAGCCGACGGCGAAGCAGGCTTGGCGTTGGCGCTGGACAACCCCTACGACATCTTGATTCTCGACATCATGCTGCCGAAGCTTGACGGCCTCACGCTCTGCCGCCGTGTTCGAGACAAGGGCATCACGACTCCGGTGCTGCTCATGACGGCGCGCAACACGGTGGAGACGAAGGTCTCCGGCTTTGACACAGGAGCGGATCAATTTCTGCCGAAGCCGTTCGCCTTCGCCGAATTGCTCGCCCGGGTGAGGGCTCTCTTGCGGCGGGGCAGTTCCCAGCAAGTCGCCCATCTGCAGGCGGCCGACCTGCGGCTGGACCCGACTTCTCACCGTGTCTGGCGAGGCGAGCAGGAAATCTCCCTGACGAATAAGGAGTATGCCCTGTTGGAGTTTCTCTTGCGGAACAAGAATCGGGTACTCACGCGAACCGCGATCATTGAACATGTGTGGGACATCAGTTATGACCCGATGACGAACATCGTCGACGCCCATATTCGGGCCCTGCGCTCCAAGATCGACCGGGATTTTTCGCCGCCCTTGATCGCCACGGTACGCGGCGCCGGCTATATGCTCGAAGAACCGGACTCATCCGCATGAAATCTCTGCGCAGTTTGATCAGCTGGTCCGCTTTCGTCTTGATGACCGGGCTTCTCGCATTTTCTGCGCTCGTGTACGCCGCCAGCGAGATCTTGTTACAACGATTGGTGGATGGGCGACTGTTGGTATTGGCAGAGTCCCTTGCCGAGATTGCAGAGCGGTATCCCGACTTCCTGAAGACCGGCACCAAGGACACTGCGCCGACCACTGAATTGACCCAAAGCACCACGGACCAGCACGTACTGCCCGACGTGACTCACGCTCTTCGCGTCTTCGCAACCGACGGCTCGCTCTTGTGGAGAAGTCCTCACGCGGCTGTGCAAGGGCCGCTCCCTCCTCGGGTGCTGGAACAGGTCCGTCTTAAAAATGTCCTGTTCGAGACGCTTGCCGCGCCTGATGGGACGCCGGCGCGGCATCTGTTCCTCAACTTTGCCGGGAAAGACCGGGTGCGGTACATCTTGCAGGCGGAAACGTCATTGCTCCATTACCAGGAAACTCTGCATGGCCTTGTGTTTCTGCTCACCCTCGGATCCGGAGCCACCCTTATCCTGGCCTGGGTCGGCAGCCTCTGGCTTGCAAAGAAAGTGATGGCGCCCATTGAAGCGTTGTGTACGGGCGCCGAAACCATGTCGGAAGCCGACCTTGGGAAACGACTGGCGATGGATTCACCCTATCGTGAATTTCGACGACTCATCCAGGCGGTCAACTCCGTATTGGATCAGTTCCAACGAAGTAGCGAAGTCCAACGGAATTTTTGCGAAATCGCCGCCCACGAGATGAAAACCCCCTTGACCATCCTGCAGGGCAACCTGGAGGTTGCCCTGATGAAAGCGAGGACTGTCGAAGAATATCATGAGGTGCTCCTCAACAATCTCCAGCAAGTGGATCGGCTCATCGCCTTGACTCGTCCCCTGTTAACCCTCGCGAAATTCACCAGTAGCAAACCGCCGGTCAATCTCCTGCCGCTGGCATTGGAGCCGCTGATTCAAGAGATCGTAGATGAACTGGCGTTGCTGGCGGATGATCACCAGATCAGCATGAGGTTTGACACCCAGCCGGTTCCCTCCGTGCTGGGTGACGCCCAGTGGCTCAAACAAGCGCTGATCAATCTGCTCGATAACGCGCTGCGTTACACACCGGCCGGCGGTTCTGTCACGGTTCGCCTACAGTCGATCGGACAAGAGGTCGCGGTGGCGGTGGAGGACACGGGCCACGGCATTGAGCCTGAGCATATTCCCCATCTGTTCGAACGATTCTACCGGACCGATTGGGCCAGGGCGAAAGATACCGCGGGGACCGGACTTGGACTTCCTATCGTGAAGGAAATCATGGATGCTCACGGTGGAAGCATTTCCGTCACGAGCGACGTCAATAAAGGCTCCATCTTCACGTTGCGATTACCGGCGCTTATCCAACAGACGACTCTTGCCTAACGGTTCTCACACCTCGTCCAGCTATGTTCGGACGCCATTTCTAACTCGTCTTCTACCTGTCGTTTCTACCTTACCAAGGACATGGCGCTCTTGCGAATGATCTTCCCCTCCAAGCTTTGCCGTAGCATTCCGCTCATGATGAGACCATCGCACCATCCTTTCACACAAAATTCGCACGACCGTAACCAGCACGAAATGATCTCCCAATAGGCTGGCGTTATGCCAATCGGTAACCACCATGATTGCTTAATTGCCGCCACATGGATGATGGGTGAGAAACGATGACGACATCGCACAGTGAGACAAACATCGGCAGCAGCTGTGTTTCCTACGAAGAGATGAAGAGATTTTCACCATCATTTCATCCTGCCTTCATGTGATGTTGTTATCATTCTTCACAGGGAGGGTCAAAATAAATGGAAAATGTTATCACTGCTTCAATGATGTGTTTTCCGTACGTCATCGTGGGACTCGGACAGGCAATCATATTGGGGACGCACTCGGCCGGAAGAACAGTCCGTGACACAGCCGAGACCACAGGTCGGAAGATACCTCTCACGGTATTTGACGAGAGTGTCAGGAAAACACGCCAAAAAGATACCGGTTGCAAGGTTTGCTTTATACCCGGGTGTCCCGTGTTTACACCACGCTAAGGACCTGTAGAAAACTGCAAATAATGAAGAACTCTTCACGATCTCATCATGGAGCTTTCATCTTGAAAGCGTATGTAAGAAGGAGAGGAAAAGGAGGTGAGCTTCTATCATGATTTCCCTCATTGAAGTGTTCTTAGTGGTTGGAATATTCGGAGTACTGTACACAATGTTGCAGCTCGCCCGAAGGTAGACTGGGTCCGTCTACGGTCGATGTCGTAGAGCGACGCAATATTTATGGAGACCGGCATAAAATATCTCGTTTAAAATTACGCGTTGGTGATCGAGGTCACCCAGAGTAGAGGAAGCGTCTTCGCTTGGTTCTTGAGTCCCGGTGCAGTCTGAATTGACCATAGGTGCAACATCGTGAGAGCTGGTCAGTCTTGTATTGGGCCCTCTTACTATAGGTATCGGTCCAATCCGGAGGTTCATGGAGCCTGGTGCCGTTCAATACCATCTTCCAAGTCCTTCCGAATATAAGAAGCGCGCTCAGATGAAGATTTCTTCACGGTCTCATCATCGAGCATTCATGTTCGAGCAGTACACTCCTTATTGAGTGAAAGGGGGTGAAGTAGCATGATGACGATATTTGTTGCGTTGCTCGCGCTGACCGTTGTTTTTGGAATGATGTATAAGGCGGTGTTCATTGATGGTGAATAATAAATAGAACCGCCTCCTTTCATGGCCGAGGAGGAGGCTGTTGGGTTTTCGACAGGAGTTGAGGGCGCCCACTCTGCTGACATGTCAAATGTTCGTCGTGTCGCGTCCACTGCCCATGGACCGCGATACGGCGTGGTTTTCTTGTTGTATCAAACACAGTTTGAACGAACGCTAAAGTTCTACCCTACTTCCGTTCTTTGATCGCTCGTTCTACTTCTCTGCCGGCTTCCCGAGCTTTGATCGATTCTCGGCGATCATGTTGCTTCTTCCCTTTGGCTAATCCGAGTTCCACCTTAGCTTGGCCTCGCTCCGAAAAATAGATTCGGAGGGGGATCAGCGTGAGTCCCTTCTGCTGAGTTTTGCCGAGAAGCTTGTTGATCTCCTTTCGATGAAGGAGCAATTTGCGGGTCCTGATCGGATCATGGTTCATAATGTTGCCGTGACTATAGGGACTGATGTGACAATGATGGAGAAAGACCTCGCCCTCTTTAACGCCCGCATAACTGTCTTGTAAGTTCACTCGCCTGTCTCGAAGTGATTTCACCTCGGTGCCTTTGAGAACAATCCCGGCCTCGAACTTTTCTTCGATAAAATAATCGTGGTAGGCCTTCCGATTGGTGGCCACGACCTTCCGCTGATCTTCCGTCTCTTTATCCATGACTCATTCCGACGTCTTGAACTACTTCGCCGCTCCCGCCTATGATGCCACATGATCGGTCCAGGCACACTCGATTCCTTCGGCAATATCCTTTCTGGTCTTTCCAAGCGGCTTGGTCTCGAATCGAGGATGCTGGAACTTTGTTTGCAGCGTCGCTGGCGTGACATCGTGGGCGAGCCCACGGCTTCTCACACCTGGCCAGCCCAGATTCGCTTCAAAAAGCTCTATCTGATCGTCAGAAATTCCGTCTGGCTGCAACAGCTGACATTCCTCAAACCGACGCTCTTAACGAAACTGCAGGCAGAGTCAGGAACTGGGTCTGTAACAGACATTGCGTTTCGCGTCGGAGAGATTCCCGGTGAAGCGGAGGCTTCCCCAGCAGGTCTTACCACCGACCTTGGGTCGACTCAGTCTGAGAAATCTTGGGCTGAGCTGGTATCGCATACCACCATGATTCAAGATCCGTCCATCCGTGAACGACTTAGAGAGGTGATATCGAAATACCCTGCTCACCTTCCGCCTCGACCGGCAAAGGGTCTGTCACAAGCCCCTTAAAGAGGATCCGCATATTACTAGTCACTCGCCCATTCTTGGGAATAGAGCCCAAGCCTCCTTCTTCCTCTTGGTCCAGCAATCGATAGTATCCTCGCATAGAGCTTTCATAGTTCTTGATCGTTGTCGCATCTCCCGCCAGAAATCTTGCCAATACCTCCGGATCGGTCCATCCGTGGTCGTCGAACACATAAATCACAATCTGTCTGTACCGGCCTCCCGGATCACCCGGCGTCGTGGGATAGATCTTCATGCGACCGAAGTCGCGTGTCTCGTGACCGACTTTTCGGAAACGATTCAGTAATTTTTCGATCTGACCATCTTGGGTCCCTGAGGGAACATCCGTCGCGACGACATGACCTGACTGAGAACCAACGGTGTAGGGAGGAATCGATCGATCGGGACGGCTGAGATACATCCCACCCCAGATCAGGGCGAAGGATCCCACAAAGACGGCGAGCCCGAATTTGACGACGATGTCCAACGGCTTCTTGGTCTTGGGACCGTCGGAAGGCGTGGGAGAGGATACCTGATCGTGCATTGAACTGCTGTTGGCCAGCCACGTTAGGGCTCTGGCACATCTTCCGAAGCCGTTTCCTCTCGTTCGACAGCTTCGGCCAGTCGAGCGACGCCCACGACTCGATCTCCATCGCCGTCGAGGTCGAGAATGCGAACCCCTTGGGTATTCCGGCCGATTTCACGGATGTCGTCCACCTTGCAACGAAGCACTTTCCCCTGCGCGGCAATCAACATGATTTCGTCGCCGTCGCGTACTTGAATGAAGCCGATGGCCAGTCCGTTTCGTTCAGTCGTCTTGACGCTGATAATGCCCTTCCCGCCTCGACCCTGAACACGATATTCGCCCACGAGCGTCCGTTTGCCGTAGCCCCCTTCCGTAACGGTCAAAATCGAGGTCGTGGAATCGGGGGTGATGGTTTCCATGCCGATGACGTCATTGCCTTCTTCGAGCGTGATCCCTTTGACACCATACGCCATCCGACCCATCGGCCTCACTTCTTCTTCTTTAAACCGAATAGTGATGCCCTGTCGGGTTCCCAGAAGAATTTCCCGCTGTCCGTCAGTCAGTTGAGCCCCGATCAGTCTATCGCCGCCCTCGAGCCCCAAGGCGATGATCCCGCCTTGTCTTGGATTGCTGAACGCGGACAGTTCCGTCTTCTTGATGACACCTTTCTTGGTGCCCATCACGATATACCGGTCCTCTCGGAACTCTTTCACCGGCAACGTCGCCGTGACTTTTTCACTGCCTGATAGGGCGAGCAAATTGACAAGAGCTTTGCCCTTCGCAGCCCGGCTAGCCTCCGGGATTTCGTGGACCTTCAACCAATACACCTTCCCGGCATCCGTGAAAAAGAGCAGTGAATCGTGGGTAGAGGCGGTAAAGAGATTCACGACAAAGTCTTCTTCCTTGATGCCCATTCCGATCTTGCCTTTGCCGCCTCGTCGCTGCGCGCGATAGAGGGACACGGCATTGCGTTTGATGTAGCCGGCATGAGAGATGGTCACGATCACTTCTTCTGCTGCAATCAAATCTTCCAGGCTGATTTCCGCCTCTTCTTTGACGATCTGCGTCCGCCGCTCGTCCTTATAGGCCTCTCGAATTTCGGTCAGTTCGTCTTTAATGATGGTCCGGACCAGTGCCTCGCTCGCGAGCACGGATTTCAAGTATTCGATCTGCTTGAGCACTTCTTGGTATTCTTCGACGAGCTTGGTGCGTTCCAGCTGTGTTAAGCGCTGGAGCCGCATGTCGAGGATCGCGTTGGCTTGGATGTCGGTCAGGCCAAACTGACGCATCAAGCCGGCACGCGCTTCATCGGGTGATTGAGCCCGTCTGATGAGCGTGATCACGGTATCGAGATTGTCGAGCGCGATCTTGAGCCCTTCGAGAACATGCGCCCGTTCCTCCGCCTTTCGGAGTTCGAAGGCTGTCCGCCGCACCACGACTTCGCGTCGATGCTCAAGAAAATGATGGAGGATCTGCTTGAGGTTCAGAACCTCCGGGCGATTGTTCACCAGCGCCAACATGATGACGCCGAAGGTGGTTTCAAGTGGCGTATGTTTGTACAGATTGTTCAACACGATCAGCGGGATTTCACCTCGCTTGAGCTCGATGACCACCCGGACCCCTTCTCGATCCGATGACTCATCTCGCAAGTCGGAGATGCCTTTGATCCGGTCTTCCTGAACCAGTTCGGCAATCTTCTTGATCAATGACACCTTGTTGACTTGATACGGAATCTCCGTGACGATGAGCCGTTCACGATCGGTGCGTTCATCGGTCTCTACCACGACTTTTGCCCGCAACGTCAAGAGACCCCGACCGGTCTCATAGGCCTCCTTGATACCGCTCATGCCGTAAATGAACCCGGCGGTGGGAAAATCAGGTCCCGGGATCTTCTTCATCAACTGGGCGATCGTGACGTCCGGACTCTCCAACAGCATGAGCAACCCATCGATGATCTCGGCGATGTTGTGCGTCGGGATGTTCGTGGCATAGCCGACAGCGATGCCACCCGCTCCATTTATGAGGAGATTCGGCACCTTGGTGGGCAATACCAGCGGTTCCTGTCTTGATTCGTCATAGTTCGGAACGAAGTCGACGGTTTCCTTGTCGATGTCGGCCAGCATCTCTTCGGCGAGTTTGGTCATGCGCGCTTCGGTATAGCGCATTGCGGCCGCTGAATCGCCGTCCATCGACCCATAATTACCCTGGCCGTCGACGAGGGGATAGCGCATGTTGAAGTCCTGCGCCATCCGTACGAGGGTGTCGTAAATGGCCGTATCGCCATGAGGATGATAATTGCCCATGATCTCGCCCACGATCTTGGCCGACTTGCGGTAGACCCGATTGGAGGCGAGGCCCATTTCATTCATGCCGAACAGGATACGGCGATGGACCGGTTTGAGCCCATCACGGACGTCGGGTAGCGCTCTTCCTACGATGACGCTCATCGCATAATCGAGGTACGACGATTTCATCTCGTCTTCTATTGCGATGTGGCCTAGACGTTCATCAGGGGGCATTCCGAACTCCTCATGAACCATCATTCGTCAATCCACGGATCAATCCGCTTCCCGCGTTTGACGCATGACGCCTTCTATACGTCGAGATTCCTCACCTCAAGAGCATGGGTTTGAATGAAATTGCGACGCGGCTCGACCTCATCACCCATCAAGATCGTAAAGATCTCGTCGACGCCGGTGAGATCTTCAAGTGTCACTCTCAAGAGGGTACGCATGTCAGGATTCATGGTCGTTTCCCAGAGCTGCCCTGGGTTCATCTCGCCGAGACCTTTATAGCGTTGGATGCTAAGCCCCTGCTTCCCCATATCCAAGATAGCCTTCACCAGCTCATCGGTCGTCCGATAGTGATGTTCTTGCCCCTTAGCTTTGAACTTGTACGGGGGGCGCCCTAACCCAATAGCCGAGGGAGTCAGTTTCTGTAGTTCATGGAAGTCCGCAGAACCAACAAGATCATGTGTCACGCCCAATTCATGGGCGGCACCGTTCGCGTGAAGCCGGCAGACCACCTTGTTCGACTGATGCTCCTCATCGTCAAGCACATCGAAGATCGGTGTCATTCTCGGGAACACCACGGTCAGCGACGTCTTGACGTTCTCGACCGATCGTTGAAGGGCCGCTCGATCTTTGAGCAGTTCGCGATCAAGTCCCGGTTCATCGACAAAGGCTCGAAGCATCGCGGCTTCGTGCGACTTCTTATTCAGCCGACCGAGCAACGTTTCGAAAGCGATCAACTTCTTTAGAATCGGCAACAATCGGCGCCCGGTCACGTATCCCTGGGCCCCTTCCATGTACAATTCGACGTCTTCGACCGCTAAGTCGGCTAAGTACTCGTTCAACGCCCCCTCATCCTTCAGGTACCGTTCGGTTTTGCCTTTTTTGACTTTGAACAACGGAGGCTGAGCAATGTAGATATAGCCCCGTTCAAGCAATTCAGGCATCTGCCGGAAGAAGAACGTCAAGAGCAAGGTACGGATATGGCTCCCATCGACGTCGGCATCGGTCATAAGAATAATCTTGTGGTAGCGAGCCTTGGCGATATCGAAGGCATCTTTTTCCGACTTGTCGCCTTCTTCACGCTTGCGACCGATACCGGTCCCCAGCGCCATGATGAGCGTCCTGATCTCATCACTGGAGAGCATCTTGTCGAAGCGCGCCTTCTCGACGTTCAAGATCTTCCCTTTCAGCGGCAAGATGGCTTGGAACTTGCGGTCGCGTCCTTGCTTCGCAGACCCGCCGGCTGAATCACCCTCCACGATGTAGATTTCGCTCAAAGCCGGATCTTTTTCCGAACAATCAGCCAACTTGCCGGGAAGCGAGCCGCCGTCGAGCGCGCTCTTGCGTCTGATCAGATCCTTGGCTTTCCGAGCGGCTTCGCGCGCACGGGCCGCGTCGACGGCCTTGCCGATGATCTTTCGAGCGACGGGAGGATTTTCCTCGAAATAATTGCCCAAGGCTTCGTTGACAGCAGCCTCGACAACGCCCTTCACTTCGCTGTTCCCGAGCTTTGCTTTCGTCTGGCCCTCGAATTGCGGATTGCGGACCTTGACGCTGACGACCGCCGTGAGACCCTCCCGCACATCGTCTCCGGTCAGCGATTCGGTTTCTTTCTTGAAGAGATCGTTTGCATTGGCGTAATTATTGATCGTCCTCGTGAGAGCGGCTTTAAACCCCACCAAGTGGGTGCCGCCTTCCTTGGTGTTGATATTGTTCGCGAACGAAAACAGGTTCTCCGCGTACCCGTCGTTGTACTGGAGCGCCACTTCCAGAATCATTTCCGGCTTCTCAACCTTGACATAGATGGGCTTGTGCAGCGGCGTTTTCGCCTCGTTCAAATGTTCCACGAAGGAGACGATGCCGCCCTTGTACAGAAAGATTTGTTCTTTCGCCGGCTCTTTCCGCTCGTCTCTCAGGGTGATCGCCAAGCCTTTGTTCAAAAAGGCCAGTTCGCGTAGGCGTTGCGCCAAGACATCGAAGCTGAATTCGAGCGTCTCAAAGATTTGGCCGTCCGGCTTGAAGCGAACCTTTGTCCCTCGGCGCTTGGTTTTGCCCGTCGCCTGGAGGGGTGCATTGGGCTTCCCGCGCTCATATCGTTGTTCGAAGACTTGGCCGTCTTGCCAGATCTCCAACTCGAGCCACTCCGACAAGGCGTTCACGACGGAGATACCGACCCCGTGTAAGCCGCCGGAGACGGTGTAGGCTCCCTGTTCGAATTTGCCGCCCGCATGAAGAACCGTCAGCGCCACCTCGGCTGCGGATTTCTTTTGCGTGGGATGGATGCCTGTGGGAATGCCACGTCCGTTGTCGATGACCGTCACACTTCCGTCGATATGGATCGTAACCTCGATCGCCTCACCGAACCCCGCCATATGTTCATCGACACTGTTGTCGACGACTTCATAGACCAGATGGTGGAGTCCGTCGACGCCGGTGCTTCCGATGTACATCGCCGGGCGCTTTCGTACGGCATCGAGACCTTCGAGGACCTTGATTTGATCCGCGCTGTAGCTGTCTGATTTGGGTTGAGAAGAGTCGTCTGTGGTCATCCGTTTCCTGACAGTCTGTTGGGAAGCGCACCTCGCCGTGTTTGATCCCGAGATGCTCGGCAGAGTACTCGACAATGGCCCTGCAAGATGATAGCCGGTGAAGAGGCAGGACGTACGCGGTGGTACGTTGAGCCTCTGGTCAATACGAGAACGATGTCGGCGGACTTTTTCGGCATCCCGCTAAATCTTAATGGGCATGACTACACACTTGAACCCCAGGCTTTCCGGCTCCTGAATCAAACATGGACTCAGCGAGGTTTCCATCTGAAGCGATATAGTTTCCCCGTCCATCACACTAAAGACATCCAGAAGATAACGGGCATTGAATCCTGTATTGATGGTCTCACCCTCATACCGGGCGGGCAATTCTTCCGTAGCCTCTCCATAGTCCGGGCTGCTTGAAAACAAGGTCATCATGCCGGATGCAAACGAAACCTTTACCGCGCTGGCTTTGTCCTTGGCCAATACCGACACGCGACGCAGTGCGCTCTCCAATTCACTTCGGCTCACACTGATCTTCTTGCCGTTTTCCTTTGGAATGACTTGTTGATAGTTGGGGTAGTTGCCTTCCATCAACCGCGACGTGAGGAGTAAACCGCTCTTGCGGAAGATCATGAGATTCTTCGAGAAACCAATGAGCGGTTCGGCGTCTCCGCCCTCTTCCAACAGACGGCGGATTTCATGCGCAGCCTTCTTGGGTATGATCGCTTTCATTTCTTGCGGCACGCCTTTGTTGCTGGCCTTGCCGACTTCCTGCTCCGCCACCGCCAAACGATGGCCATCTGTGCCGACTAATCGAAGGGAGGTCTTCTTATCGGTCGCAACGAGGGTGACTAAGAGACCATTCAGGATATACCGAGCATCGTTATCACCGGCGGCAAACAGTGTCTTCCGGATCAATTCCAGAAGTCCTTCTCCCGAGAGAGGCGTCAACCCCTCGCGCTCGATCGTCGGCAGTGCGGGGTACTCGCTGCTGGGGAGGCCTACGACTTTGAACTGGCTCTTCCCGGCCTGGATGGTGGTCCAGTTATTGTCAGTCGACGTCAGTTCGATATCGCCAGGGGGTAACTCTTTGACGATTTCGAATAGCTTGCGGGCTGAAATGGTGACCCCGCCGGTCGAAAGAATAGTCCCTTTGTACAGGCCTCGCAAGCCGATTTCGAGATCCGTCGCTACGATCTCTACCCCATCCTGCTTGGCTTCCAACAGAATGTTCGACAGAATCGGCATCGTGTTCCGTTTCTCCACGACCCCTTGGACCCGCTGGAGTCCTGTCAACAATTCATCTCGCTCAATGCGTACTTTCATGGAGACCTCTCCCAACCAAGCTCTTAGTTTCTAAGAATTTGCTCTTTTAATGTTTCAATCGTCGTCTGCAACATCGTGTCGGTCTCCTTGGCCTTCGCGACCTGACGACAAGCGTGAATGATGGTCGTATGGTCCTTGCCCCCGAATTGGCGCCCGATTTCTGGATATGATGCGTCGGTCAGCTCGCGACACAAATACATGGCGATCTGTCGAGGATGGACGAGTGTCTTGCTCCGGCGGCGAGATTTCAGCTCCGTCATCTTCACGTGGAACTGTGCGCAGACCGCCTCTTGAATATCATCCATCGCAACGATCTTTTTCTTATCCCCGATGACATCGCGGAGGACATTCTTGGCAAGATCGAGGGTTATCACTTGCCCAGTCAACGAAGCATACGCACCTAATCGAACCAGGCTTCCTTCCAGTTCTCGAACATTGCTCTTCATCGTGATCGACAAGAACTGGATGACGTCTTCCGGCAATGTGACTCCCTCATCCTCTGATTTCTTTCTCAGGATGGCGATGCGGGTTTCCACATCGGGCGGCTGTAAGTCAGCGATCAGTCCCCATTCGAAGCGAGATCGTAGACGCTCTTCGATATCCGGCATATCTTTAGGAAAACGGTCGCTTGAAACGACAATCTGTTTATGCCCCTCATACAAGGCATTGAATGTATGAAAGAACTCTTCCTGTGTCCGTTCTTTCCCGACCAGGAACTGAATATCGTCGATCATGAGCATATCGATGTGCCGATAACGCTTCCGCAGGTCCATCATCTTGTCATAGCGAATGGAGTTGATCACCTCGTTGGTAAATTGTTCAGTGGTCAGGTATGCGATGCGCTGGTCGCTCTTTTCAGCCACATGATTTCCTATGGCGTTTAAGAGGTGGGTTTTTCCCAGTCCCACACCACCATAAATAAAAAGCGGATTATATGTGTGCCCAGGCTGCTCGGCCACCGCCATGCAGGCCGCATGCGCGAATTGATTCCCGGCGCCGACGACAAAGTTCTTGAATGTATATTTTGGGTTCAGTTGGATTCCTCGGCGAGGTTTAGACTGTGTAACGCCGCGAGGTCCATTCACAATAGCTTGGGGTTCGCCCTGCGGCGTAGCTCCTTTCTCACGGACGGTAAATGCGACAGCCATGAGTTCTCCACCACGAGCTGTAGCCATGGCTTCTGCCAGTAGGGATCCATAATGAGTATTCAACCACTCTCCAAAGAATTTGTTCGGAACTCCAATATGCGCCGTCGAGTTTTCAATCTGGTCCAGATGAACCGGTATGAACCATGTGTCATATACCTGCTTCGGGACCTTCTTTTGGATGTACTGCAACGCGTCCTGCCAAACAGTATCGATACTCATAATAAAGTAAAATCACTATACACAGGTTACTCACACTTGTGGATAACTACCTTCTCATCCTTTACATACCTGACAAAAAGCGACGGTGAATACCATGACGCACTGTGTCATGTCGAGCTTTATAAAGACACCACGGTCAGCGTCTTCTTCCTCTTCACAAACTCTCCACAGGGTCCAACTCTCTATAAAGAAGCAATCCACAGTGTTATCCTTCTTTAGGCGCTAATATTTTATTAATAAAATCAATAATCTTCTCGCTATACTCCTTATTCACTTTCCTACTCCTACTCCTACGGCTACGGATTTTCTTTACCAATAAACTTCGGAGTCATAGAGTCATAACCTTCTTACTGTCAATGACTAGTGCCAACACTTGTTTATAGGATAACCGTTCTCCTTCTCTTAAATGGGTGGCGTTCATCGCACACAATACTTTTCCCGGAAGAATAGGATCTTCCAGAGAGAGCACCACTGCGGAATCGTCCAGAGAGAAGAGTGCATGCGATAAGGTATGAAGCGGAGAACGGACAATGTAGACGGCCGACGGCATAAAAGGAGCTCCTGGATTAAAAAACGAGTGCGCAGTCCATAGATCGAATAAAAGATCTAATAGTTTCGTCATTTTCCCGTCTGATGGCGAACTCGTCACGAACTGGTATCTGGTCAGGCATGTTTTGAAGAATAAAGGGGACTTCAAGCTGCTGAATCGAAGGAAGATATTTTTCAAGGATTTCTACATCGAGAATGTCGTCAGTCTCATCTCCTAGGAGACGGACAGCCTCGCCGAGTAGAACAACGGTTGTCATATGAGATCCAGACACAAGGCCAAGCGCAATGCGGAGCGCCTCGACAGGCCTATAGGTCTGTCGAGGATCTTCTTGAATAACGACGGCTATGTTTTTTGCCATAAAAAGATAATCAGGTAAACGACAAAAACGGATCACAGGCATCAATAATTCCTGACAACACAACGAGGCCGCAGAGTGACATCTTCGGATCAATAGTTGCCGTTGGAACATGATGTTGTTGACATCCATAAGCGCATGCAAAAACGCGGGCCCCCGCTTGTGCGAGACCTCGGTAATGGTCGGTGTGAATATTCTTCACACCTTCATCAATAAGATATAGGTAGACCTCATGGCCGGCATCAATGGCCGCGCGCGCAAGACCGTGAACAGTCTCAGCACTAGTGTGTGATGGGGGAAGAGCTAGGAGAAAACCTATCTTCTTTGAATCCACAGGAATTTACGATTAATTTTATATAGTTATAAGTAATTATCTTGTGGGAGATTAAGAGGTTTATAAGAGAAAGTCAATCTGAAAAAGTGCGTTTCATGAGCCGGGAAGGAGAGAGTGAATCTGAAGATTCACAGTGGAGAGGCTCACATCATATTGTGCTTTAGTCTCCATATCACGAAGAACGGCCGACCCTTTCGCCACTTCCTCATCCCCGATGATGAGAGTGAACCGACACTTAAGGCGATCAGCTTGTCGCAAGTGGGCCTTCAAGGTTACAGATCGAAAATCGGAGACTGCTTGGAATCCACCAAGACGGAGCTCTTCAAGAGCCGTGAAACCAACCACAGCACCGTGACCGCCGAAGCCGGCGACATAGATAGTCACATACTCTGGTGCTTTTCTTACCGCGGACTCCGGCAGCAACAGCGACATTCTTTCAAGGCCTAGGGCAAAACCAACAGCCGGGGTGGACGGCCCTCCGAGAGTTTCAACCAATCCGTCGTAGCGTCCACCGGCCCCTACGGCATTTTGAGCACCCAAGTTGGTCGCAGTAACCTCGAAGGTGGTGAGGTTATAGTAATCAAGACCTCGAACGAGCCGATGATTCAACGAGTACGGAATCTTCACGACGTCGAGACCAGATAAGACTCGTGTGAAGTACGAACGAGCTGCCTCGGAAAGTGAGTCGCTTAGGCGAGGAGCCCGCTCTGTAATTGCGCGACACTCGGGAACTTTGCAGTCTAGGACGCGCAGTGGATTGAATTCGATGCGATGTCGACAATTCGCGCAAAGGCCGGATTCATACTGCTTGAGGTAACTCACGAGTTGAGGTCGATAGGTGTCTCGATCAGCTGTATAACCTAGGTTGTTAATCTCTAAGGTCAGACCGGGTAGATCGAGGTCAGACAGGATTCGCCAGAGGAGGGCCATGACCTCGACATCGGCTTGAGCATCGGCCATACCGAGCGACTCGACGCCGAACTGATGAAATTGCCGCAGGCGGCCTGCTTGCGGCCTCTCATGACGAAACATGGGCCCGAAATAGAAATATTTCTGAGGAACGGGGATCGCGGTACGGTTGTGCTCGATATAGGCCCGGACTGTCCCGGCGGTCCCTTCAGGTCGAAGGGTCAGCGAGGTGCCATCCCGGTCCTGGAACGTGTACATTTCCTTCTCGACAATATCCGTCGATGCGCCGATACTCCGCGCGAACAAGGTTGTTACTTCAAAGATCGGAATGCGAATTTCATGAAATCCATACCGGCCCGCCCACCGCCTGGCAGCCTCTTCGATGAGGCGCCAACGAGGCGTCTCTTCCGGCAATAGATCTTTGACACCTTTGATGCCCTTGATCACGGACACCTAGTCATCTCCTTATGAAGGCGCATTTCACATTGCACAGTTCGCGCGGACTATAACGATGGCTTCTGCGGCAAGTCAACGGACATCGAGCTTGCGCCATACTGACATGAGAGGTATAGTGCGCGGCCTACGGGTCAATACACGGGTCAATACGACGTGAAAGACTTTCTATGAGTCAGGATCAATCAGGTCGCCGGGTCATGGCCATCGCCCCCATGCCGCCGGAGAAATCCGCATACGCACTAGCGCGCTACAGCCGATCGCCGGACTCCATCGAACAAAGCATCCGGTGGGTTCATGGACATTCGTCGGAAAAATTCTGGGACCAGTTTTATTTCGATTACGGCCATGCATCGATCGCCGACCTCGGCCACGTCATCATCTGTTTTGAAGAGATCTCAGAACTCGCTGCTATTCGCTTGGAGGATGAGCCTCTGTGGGATGGTCAGGCGAAATCGAGCCGCTATCAAAATTTTGCCTCGAGCCGGTGGTTTGTGCCGAGCCAGATTCGAGGGAGCGAAACTGAGGCAGTCTATGAAGGCATCCTCCGTAGTCTGTCTGAAATTTATCGATTGCTGCACGATCCCTTGATCGCATACCTCTCTGAACGGGACCCGTGTCCGGAGTCCATGAAACCGGCCGATTATCAGCGGACGATCGCGGCACGCGCCTTCGATGTCACTCGGTACCTGCTTCCTCTTGCGGCCAAGACCAACGTCGGGCAAGTCGTCAGCATCCGGACGTTGGAAAAACAGATTACGCGCCTGTTGTCGGCGCGATTGCCGGAACTGCGGGCGATCGGCGAAGATTTGAAAGAGGCCTGCCAACGGCCGCCGGTAAATCTGTGGAGCGAACTCTGCGGTCAGACCTCAGGCGTGAACGATCCTCTGGCGCCGACACTAGCGCGGCATGCCAAGGCGAATGCCTATCAGGAATCCGTCTACTCCGATTTGGCGCGGCATGCGAAAGAAGTATTACGCGGCACAGGGTTGGATCAGCCTGATACGTGGGGTGCTGTGGAGTCGGTCGAGCTGATTGACCCACATCATCCGCTCGATGAAATCGTCACGACGCTCCTCTATCGCGTATCGCAGGCCCCGTACCGGAAGATCCTCGAGGTTGTGAACGACTGGTCTGAGAAGGAGAAACAAGCGACCATCGAAGTAGCCACAAGACAGCGCGGACCATACGATGAACTCATCAAAGAGTTCCGCAGCGGCTATGCATTCAATTTCGATATCCTCATGGACATCGGCGCCTGGCGAGATATGCACCGCCATCGACGGTGTCAGCAAGTCCAGCAAAATTTCACGACTCTCCACGGCTATGATATCCCGCCGCCGCTTATTGAGGCAGGTCTGGATCAGGAGTATCGGCAGGCGATGGATGCGGTGCGTCAGGATATCGAGTTGCTCAAGAAAAAGGATCAGGAAGCATCACTCTATGCCATTCCGTTTGGCTTCAAAGTACGGTGTTTGTTTAAAATGGACTATGCGGAAGCGGAATACATCAGCAAACTACGCTCCGGAGTCAAAGGCCACTGGTCCTACAGAGACGTCGCGTGGAAGATGAAACAGCAGCTGACCAAGAAATTTCCCTTCCTCGGCGAAGGTATCCAGGCAACACCGCCGGATGTCGAAGACGCGCTGACTCGATAAGATCCTCATATCGCTCATGAGTACCCATCAGCAACCATGCGAAGCCGCGATCGTGGCCGGAGCATGGGACACCCTGTTCGCCGAGTCGATGGACTGGAGCCGGGAGCCGGATGGAGTAAAGGATCCACGTCCTCTCTTCGCGCGTAACGTCGTGTATCTCTTGCAAGGCCGGTTCGCCGACGCCTGGAAAGCCCATGCGCTTTGCCTCGAAGCTGAAAAAGACATCGCGGCCGTGGGAACATGGGTGAAGGATCTGCTCGATCGGCATACGAACAGCGGCTACACCAATTTAGTTATGGGCCTTTTTCTGGCGCAATCAGGTCGATCGGAGCAATCCATGAGACTATACGCGGAAGCCGCTCGGTTACTCCCACAATCTGCCTATCCGCATTACTTTCTGGCACAGATTCACGAACGCGCCGGCCACCTTGAAATGGCGATCAAGGAGTATCGTGAAGCCGTCCGGCTGGCGCCGGACTTTGCACCGGCACGGATGAATCTGGGAGTCGCGTATCAAGACCAAGGGCGGCTGGAGATGGCGATCAAAGAATACCGAGAGGTGGTCAAGCTCACCCCCAACGATTCGGCAGCGCACTCCAATCTCGCCTGCGCTCTCGCAGAACAAGGGAAGATAGAACCGGCGTTGCAATCCTACAAGACCGCCTTGAAACTGAACCCGCAGGACGCCGAAGTCCACTTCGCGCTGGGCGGACTCTACGAAATGCGCGGGCGCCTGGACCTGGCGCAAAAGAGTTATCAAGACGCTCTCAACGCCGATTCGGACTTTGGCGCCGCCCATTCCGCGCTCGGGTGGCTTGCCTTGGGCAAGCATCGGCTTCAAGAGGCGGCGGATATCTTCAGCCGGGCGCTCAAGTGCAATGAAGAAGATGCGCGGGCTTATCACGGCATCGCTGAAATCTATGCTCTGCGTGGCAAGCGCCAGAGCGCGATGGAAAACTACACCAAGGCGCTGAAGTACTATCGCGATCCCGAGAAAAAAAATCAGATCATGAACCAGCTGCTCCAAGAAGGGCAGGTGGGGGATTGAGGACCCACGACCTCTTGGTTCTTCGCTCGCCGAACGCGGACGCAGAAATCATCTCACTTTTGTATTGTGGGCGGTGCCCACTCGATGCAAGCGGTTGAACGAAGAGGCTGCGGGTCCTTTTAGGTGCGAAGGGAAGAAATCGAGGAGAATGCAGACAGTAGATGGAATGAGGAGTGTCGACCACGTGAAGAAGCGGCAGATTTACCTTCAGGAAGCCAAGACACAGGCCGAGTTCGCCCTTCGTTGCTACGAAGCGTTCCAAGAAGCTGAGAGAGTCTCCGCTGTGAGAGATGTTTTCTTCCATCTTCATCATTTCCTGGTACACGCGAGCAACATTGATCGAATTCTTGACACGAAGTCCGGGACGGATCGCCACACTATACTCGCTGGCCATGTTGATCTCTCAGGGATTGACCTTAAGCCATTCCGAAGGCTTCGAAACCACCTTGAGCATTTCAAGGCTACAATATGATCGACCTGTACAACACCATACTTGAGATCAACCGCCGGTTAACAACGGCATAGTCGGTAATTTTAGCAGGCGTTACAGCTCTCTGATCGCTCCCTGGAGCACGGTGATCTGCGTGGTGGGATCGCCCGTCGCTTTCAGTTCGTTGCGGATCTGATCTTTCAGGTAGGATGAATAGCCCACGCGGTCAATGAGGAGATCCAAAAAGCGTTCGACCGGCAGCAAGCTTTGCTCTTTGAGTTCTTCTACTGTGTCGTCACTCACCGGCACATACGTACTGCCGATGTGGAAGATCACATTGTAATGACGTCCATTGGCGATTCGCTCAAACCGTAGACCCTTCACAGATTCCTCCACAGAAGGCGCTCATTCTAGACAAGATCCGGTTGTGAAGACAAGGGCAACCTCTCGGTCCTGTGGTGGACAGGTATTGCGGTGGGCATTTATCATGACCATTCTTTGATTTGAAATGTGGATGACATTCCTCATGACCGCGACAGAACTCATAGAATTGTGGATCACCCGCCTTGAAGCCGAGCGAGCTCGACTGACTGAAGCAGGGCAAGATGCTCCTGTGGTGGCGTTGCAAGGTCGCCTCGTGCAAAGCACCGGGGGGCTTCATCTGTACGAATTTATCGTGCCCGCCGACGTCCAACTGGCAGTCGACCTGCCGGTATCCGTTGTGACTGTTGATGAGGCGGATACGACGGAAGGAGTCGTCCTACAGCAGGCCGGGAACAGCATCTCCATCCAACTGGTTGATGCCCTCGGACACGAAGTTCCTTCTGTTACCCTTGTTCCAGATCAGGCCGGTCTTGCCAGCACGTCAGCCTCCCACCTGAAAGATATACTGGCGAAGCCAGACCTGTATCATCTGGGGCCAACCGAGCGGTTGGCTTCGCTGTTGCAGATGCAGGAAGGTGAGGCTGAGGCATTCTCCTCCGCCTCATCTGTCTTTACAACGGTGTGGTCGGATGACCGGTCATTTCGTCGTCAGAAGCTCGCGAACCTGACGATGGAACTCATCCGCGTCAACAAACGTATCCTCCTGATCAGTCCCGACCACCAAGAGTGCGATGAGATTGTGGGAATGGTGGGGCGTACCATGAAGGCCGGCGGACTGAACCACAAAACGTGGATTACTCGATATGAACTCCCGATTGCATCACAAGCCGGCGGCGTCGATCTTCACGAACTGGGGTTCGAAGCGCAAATGCATCAATTCTATGCCAAGTCACAAGGCGACAAGGCCTCCTTGAAACATAAGTACGACCGCTTCCGGGAACTCGCACCTTTTTTGTCTCAGAAAGAAGCGAAGCAGAAAGATCTCGACGAAGTCCGCCTATTAGAATGGCGCCTCGTCACACAATTGCGAGATCTTCAAGTGAGGATGGCCGATGTCCGGAAGACACTCGATGAATTCGAGAACCTACCTTTGTTTCAACGTTTGACGATGCAGGCGGTGGGGAAAAATGTGGAATCCCTCAAACAGTACTGCGCGCTGTATCAAGGTCAGATGGAGCAGCTGGACAATGAACTCGATGTCGCCAAAGGCCGCATTCAGCAGCTTGCTCCGGAAGCAGCCATTCCAAGGGGGACCCGAGCTGAGTTTGAGGACCTCAAAGAGCACATCACGAAATTGGGGGGCGCCAAAAAAGTCCGTGAGTTACTGGCGGCCGAAGAAAATCCGAACCGACAGGCCTTCATTCAGAATCGGCGAGTCGTTGCTGCTACACCCACGCGAGTCGCGAGCGATCCTTTGTTCAGTCGGGTGCGCTTCGATGTCTTAATGATTGATGAGGCCCCGAGGATTGCGGCGCCTTCACTTCTGGCCGCGGCAGGGCTCGTACGTGAACGCATTATCATCAGCGGCGATCCACGTGACATTGCTGCCGCGGGACAATGGACTATGCCTCAGTCGGTCACCCGTACTGCACATTGAGGAGCTGCCTTAACACTTGCTTGACGTGGGTAACAAGAATTCAGGATAATCCGACTCCCTTCGAGGTCGGGGTTCTTGGCACTCTCAAAATGGCCTTGAACGAAGCCGCAGGGTGTCTGCGAATGAGGCGTACGAGTTTGCTACGTCGCAGTGAAGCAGGCGGCCGAGAACGAAGTTGAAGGACATTTTCAGAGTGCCTATTGCCGAAGTGGCGGAACTGGCAGACGCACTAGATTCAGGGTCTAGCGCCCTCACGGGTGTCCGGGTTCAAATCCCGGCTTCGGCACCAAACCTTTATTTCTCTCTTATCAAACGGTTTCAACGTTTGAAGAAGTAGTCCCAGTCGAGTCTCCTTGCAGATCGTTTCCGCACCCTACTAAAATATGCTCCCCTGACGAGGTGGCCATGCCGTTCGTCTTGCATCCTACCGTGCCACACACCCGCCATATTACAGTGGGCGTCCTGGCCCTCCTGGTAGAGATACTCCTATCAGGCTGTTCATCTCCTTCGAATGATGAGGTCATCGCGCAATATCGAGCGCAAGCACAGGCACTCGTCGAGAAACAGCAGTTTCCGGAAGCGCTCCGCGCGTATCAACAGGTCATACAGCGCAATCCCAGCGATGCCGACGTCTATTATCAAATTGCCCGCCTGTATCTCCGTATGGGCAAGCCTGATGATGTACAGCAGGCTCACCAGGCCTTGCTGAAGGTCGTGAAACTCAACAAGTCGCACATAGATGCACACCGGCAACTGGCACGCCTCGCCCTTGCTTCAGAGCAGTTTAAACAAGCGCAACTTCACGCCAACGCCATCTTGGCCACCGACCCGATCCATGCGGAAGGGCATGTACTTTTAGGGGTCAGCCTCATTGGTGCTCAGCAAGTCAAAGCCGGAATGGCCGAACTACAGAAAGCCATTGAGTCCGACCCCAAGAGTTACAGCGCCTACCTGGAACTTGCACGTGCCTTTGCACGGCAAGGGGACCTTCCGACGGCTGAGAAGGTCTTGCGCGACAGTCTGAAGGTTGATCCGCAGTCCGTCGACACCAGGATGGCGTTGGGTGATGTCTTGGCAGCGGCAGGCCACCAGTCCGAGGCGACGAGGGAGTACCGACTGGTCCTTGAGCGCGATCCGACCCAAGGCATACCGTATTTCAGGCTGGCGGCGTTGAGCCAGAAGCAACGGCGCCTCCAGGAAGCGGAGGGATGGTATCAGAAGTGGATTGCCGTGCTCCCCCATGATGCTCGTGTCTATGTCGCCCTTGCTCAGTTCTATTGGGATACCGGCCGAATCAAGGAGGCGGAAGCGTCCCTTGACCATGCCAAACAGATTGATCCCTCATCTCCGTTCGTCCAGGAAGCCTTGTCCTCCCTGTATCTGAAGTCCAACAGGCTGATGGAGGCCGGTCAAGCAATCGAGGCGCTCCTCCAGTTGAACTTGTGATTCCCCGTAGCTTGCTACGGGGACAATCTTTTCTGGTACCCTCTGGCGTATGGCGGACCAGAGGGACGAAGCAGTTAGAAAGGGCGCTC
>JAICWG010000056.1 GCA_025934915.1 Nitrospira sp. | reverse complement strand
CCGGCCCCGGCAAGTGCGCCGGACCTGATCCCGCAGGATGACTCCGGATTCCTCCCCGGCCAGGATGCGGACAACATCACCAATGTCAATACACCAAGATTCAGGATACCTCAGCCGGGGGCGGGAGAGACCCCAAACCTCTACGTGAATGGGGGGAAGGTCGAATCTCTATTTAATTCTGGAGCCAACACCCTTAGGCCGACTGCGGCGTTGAGTGACGGGCAACACACGATTACCAGTACGGTGGCCAATGGTGGGGGTGAGTCTTCCCCGAGTCCACCCCTGACTGTGACCATTGATACTATAGCCCCGGGATTCCCATAGCCCCAGGAATGCCCTACGCGGTCGCCGCCGACTAAGCGATACCAGTGTGACCGTTTTGAACTACACGTATATCGATCCACCATGCCTCGAATTTGAAGTCTTGACCTCACCGGTAGGATTGGCTATACCTTTAACTCCTGCTTAGCCTCTGTAGAGACCGGACCCTCTCGTAGCCGCGACACCTACCGTTTAGGTTCACGAGAACAAACTATCGTTCCATGCATCAAAAGAAAATGACCGATATTCCCATGAGGCGCGCGCTCACCATCACTGGACAATATTTGACCGTTATCATTCTTGCCATAATGGGTTTGCTTTCCTCTGGTTGCGGTGATTCCGCGTCGATCTCGCAAGGTCCAGATGTGCCGCTCGCCAACTTGGCGATCAATCCCGGAACGCTTCAGCCGGCTTTTTCGAGCAACACCGTCAATTATGGAGCCAATGTGTCACCGGCAGTCGGCGCTGTCACAGTGACGGCTACCCCTCAAGACAGCACGGCGACGGTCACAATCGCTGGAACAGCGACCCAGAGCCTTACGGTTACACTCGGAGCGCCAGGATCGAGCAAAGATATCACGATCGTAGTGGCGTCGAGGAGCGGAAGTCAAAGCACTTATACCGTCACCGTCAACAGAGCGGCGTTATCAGGTAACACCGCCTTATCGGCACTGACTGTGACACCCGGCACTTTGGTTCCCGCCTTTGCTCCAAGCACCATGAACTACACGGTGGACGTGACGATGGATGTCGCGAGCGTGACGGTCTCCGCGACCAAGGACGATCCGAATGCCGTCTTGTCCGGCTCCATCACCAACCCAGGGCCTGGACAAGCAACAGGGAAGGCGACCATTCAGCTGGGTGCACAGGGATCAGCCACACCTGTGTCGATCATCGTCATCGCACCGAATGGCAATTCCGACACATACCGCATCATTGTGAACCGAGCTGCGCCGTCAAGTAACAACAAACTATCGGCATTGACCGTGTCAGCCGGCACCTTGGCTCCACCCTTTTCCCCTGACACAGAGAGTTATACGGTGACTGTGACCGCTGCCGACAAAACCGTGACTATTTCTGCGATCAAGTCCGATCCGAATGCCGTGATGGCGCTGGGTTCGGTGATCGTCCCGGCGGGGGAGAAGACAGGACAAACGTCCGTCACATTGGGGCCTGGGGCAAGCCTACCTGTGGAGATTATCGTGACGGCGCAGGATCAGATAAGCATAAAGAAGTATACTATTACGGTGAACCGACCGTGATCGTGAACCTCCTAGGATGCGAATTGCCCTGCCGGACAACACTTCCTACCGTTTTGGATCCAGCTCGATCAGTCCTTTGCGGATAGCGAGGATGGCGGCTTGCGTGCGATCATATACTTGTAGTTTGTGGAAGATGTTCCGGACGTGATTCTTCACCGTCTTTTCGCTCAAATCAAGGTTGTTGGCGATCTCCTTGTTGGTTTTCCCGTCTGCAACCAATCGCAAGACCGTAATCTCTCGCTCGGTCAGATCATGCTCGGCCCAAGCCGGCTTCTTGCCTTTCTTTTGGGCCATCAATGAGAATTCCGCCAGGATTTTACTGGCAACGGACGGATGGATCAGCGATTCGCCCCGATAGATGGCACGAATGGCCGCAACGATCTGAGACGATTCGGAGTCTTTCAAGAGATATCCTGTCGCTCCCGCGCGGACAAGATCGAAGATGTACTGTTGTTCCTCGTACATGGTCAACGCGACGATGCCGATGTGTGGAAACTCCCGCTTGATTTGTCTCGTCGCCTCGACGCCACCCATCCGCGGCATGCTGACATCCATGAGAATCACATCGGGGAGCAGCGCGCGAGCTTTTTCCACCGCTTCCATTCCGTCTTGAGCTTCGCCGAGGACATGAATATCTTCCTTGGTCTTGAGAATGGCGGCCAAGCCTTCCCGAACCACCCGGTGATCGTCGGCGATCAGAACCTTAATTTTCTCCATTCCCCCTCTCCTCCTTGTGACCCAGCGGCACCTCGACGATGATTTTCGTGCCTTTCCCCGGTTTTGATTGGACGTGTCCCTCGCCGCCCACCAAGCGAGCTCGTTCCAAGATACCCTTGATGCCGAAATGGTCCCACTTTTCAGGATCACGCAGAACGGTTTCCAGATCGAAGCCGATTCCATTGTCGGAAATAGTCACGCGCAACAGATCCATATTGATGTCCAGCTTGATGGAAACTCGGTCGGCTTTGGCATGCTTTTCAACGTTACTCAAGGCTTCTTGAATGATTCGAAAAAGAAAGATCTTCGTCCGTGGGAAGAGAATCTGTTCATCTCCCATCACCGAAAACTTCGTGGCGATGTGGGTTTGGGTCTGATACGACTTGAAATAATTCGTGAGGGCGGGAATCAATTCCATCTTGTCGTAGTGCAGGGGGCGCAGATTGAAGATGACTTGGCGGGCTTCCTGTATGGCCAGCTTCAGTTGGGCCTTGCTCTCCTTGAGGGTCGCTAAACCGGCTCGTGGGTTCTTCCGAATAAGTTGCTGGCACAGATCCAGCTTGAAGTTCACACCGGCTAAGCTCTGCACGAATCCGTCGTGGATCTCGCAAGCGATCCTGGTCCGCTCTTCCGTGACCGCAGCTCCGGTCTCCTTCACGTACAATCTATAAAGGGATTGATACTTATTCAGCGTCTTCTCAATCTCCGCCGTCGCGCGAATGCGGGCTTCGATGAGCTCCCACATGAATTTCGCGCTGGCGCCGCCGATGATGGTGACACCCATACGATGAAAATCTCGGAGAAATTGCCGGACTTCCCCATCGCCCGACACATCGATGATGAGGTCGACAGGCTCCATCGCCAACAGCTGTCGATAGTCGCGTGTAATCGGGATGTTGAGCTGTTTGGCCAATCCCAATCCCGGCGCTTCCGGATCACGTTCGGCCACGCCGACGATTTGTACCAGCGGATCAGTCGCAAAGATCTCCATGAGCGCAGTGCCCCCGCGACCAGCTCCGATAATCGCGACGCTCGTCGCTCCGGACGTCGGCTGGTTCCGTCGAGCGCGCTGCTGAGGGAGCGGCTTATTCATCGTCTCTGCGCCTCCTACACACAATTCGTCGGAGTCGACGACGGGCGAACGCCGATCGGATGGGATTCACGAGCCAGGAAATAGAGATGATGGGGCCGGGAGTTACGTCTTAACGTTCGCGACGTTGCTGAGTGAGCGTCTTCAACTCGTCCATAAATTGGTCGATGTCCTTAAATTCCCGGTAGACGGATGCAAACCGGACATAGGCGACCTGGTCCAGCTGATGCAACTCCTTCATGACCTCTTCACCAACGACCCGACTTTCAATCTCCGTCTCGCCCATTTCCTGAATCCGTTTTTCGATCCGGTCGGTGACGGCTTCGATGGTGCCGATACTGATCGGCCGTTTTTCACAGGCCTTTTTCAGGCCGGCGAGAATCTTATTGCGGTCAAATGACTCGCGGCGACCGTCCTTCTTCACGACGACGGGAAGAATTTCCTCGACCCGCTCGTAAGTGGTATAGCGGCGTTTACAACCAAGACACTCTCGGCGGCGACGAATGACCTCGCCTTCCTTGGCCATACGAGAATCGACGACCTTGTCTTCGAGTTCATCGCAGAAGGGACATTTCACCGGCGGCGACCTGCTCTCTCGCTATCGGCTGACTAGTAGGAATGAATGATGGGAAACCCGGCGCACAATGCTTTCGCTTGTCCGCAAACTTCTTCCAATACCGCCGGCTCTTGTCGGTGCTGGAGGACACGATCGACTAATTCGACGATCCGCTTCATTTCCGGTTCTTTCATTCCGCGCGTGGAGACGATGGGCGACCCCAGGCGGATCCCGCTGGCCACTGCCGGCGGCTTTTCGTCGTAGGGGACGGCGTTTTTATTAACGATAATGCCGGCGGTGTCCAGCGCGGCATCCGCCTCTTTACCCGTGATCCCCTTGTTCGTGAGGTTCAGGAGCATCAGGTGCGTATCGGTTCCACCTGAGACGATCTTATAGCCACGATCGACGAACCCTTGCGCCAAGGTCTTCGCATTGGTCAGGACTTGCTGCTGATAGCGCTTAAATCCCGGCGACAAGGCCTCTTTGAAGGCGACCGCCTTGGCCGCGATCACATGCATCAACGGTCCACCCTGTAGTCCAGGAAATACCAGTTTGTCGACGGCCTTCGCATACTCGGCTTTACACATCGTGACGCCCCCACGCGGACCGCGAAGCGTCTTATGAGTCGTCGTCGTGACAAAGTCGGCATAGGGAACGGGAGTCGGATGAAGTCCTGTAGCGATAAGGCCAGCAATATGAGCGATATCGACTAACAGATAAGCTCCGACTGATTTGGCGATCTGTTGGAAGCGAGGAAAATTCAGTACGCGGGCATAGGCACTGGCCCCGACCACGATCATGCGCGGACGGCATTCTTCCGCGACCTTCTGGACGGCATCATAGTCAATGGTTTCTGTCTGGCGATCGACGCCATAAGAGAACACACGAAAGAGGAGACCGGAGAAATTGACTTTGCTTCCATGCGTCAGATGCCCGCCCTGGGCGAGGTCCATTCCGAGGATGGTGTCTCCAGCCTTCAGGACCGAAAGATAGGCCGCCATGTTGGCTTGGGAGCCTGAGTGGGGCTGCACATTCACATGCTCGGCGCCGAAGATCTCTTTGCAGCGCTGAATCGCCAAATCCTCGACGGCATCGGCATATTGACACCCACCGTAGTACCGTCTGCCGGGATACCCTTCCGCATACTTATTGGTGAGCAAGGAGCCTTGTGCGGCCAATACCGCTGGGCTGGCAAAATTTTCCGAGGCAATCAGAAGCAGTTTCTCACGCTGACGGACTTCTTCCGCCTCGATCGCGGCGTACACCTCGGGATCTGTAGCTCTCAGGGCATCCCATGAACCGATCGCGTCACTGACCATTTTCTCCATAGTCACATTCCTATGCTGAAGGCTCTTCAGGCTCTTGCCTCTTCACCACACTGACGGTCACGGTCGCCACCACATCTCTCGGCATCTTGATGGGAACAGCCACTGTACCGAGTTCCTTGATCGGTTGCGCCAATTGAATCTTTCGCCGATCCACCGTGACACCTTGCGCAGCCAATCCTTCCGCGATGTCCTTGGCGGTGACGGAACCGAACATCTTATCGTCTTTCCCGACCTGCGCCTCGATCGTCACGGCGACCGCCGACACCTTCTTGGCGTAGGATTCAATTTCAAGCTTTTCCTTCTTGGCCTTCTCGGTCGCGACTCGTTTGACATGTTCGAACGCCTTGATGCTCCGGCCATCGGCTTCGATGGCCTTACGGCGCGGTAACAGGTAGTTCCTCGCAAATCCATCGGCGACGTTGATGAGATCACCGAGATGCCCCACCCCTTCCAGGGTTTCTTGAAGAATGACTTTCATACCCCTACTCCTTCACATAATAATAAAGGAGCAGAGAATACTGAGCCGGCTGCAAAATGTCAATTCGAAGAGGTCTTTGAGGCCGACTATTGGATGACACCGAGAGCCAGGCCTACCTTTACGAAAGCCGCCACGGCTTGTTGCAGCTGAGCCGTTGTATGGACTGCCGACATTTGAGTTCGGATCCTTGCCTGCCCTTGCGGCACCACCGGATAGCTGAACCCGACGGCATAGACTCCTTCTTTCAGTAAGGCCTCTGCCATGGAAGTCGCAAGGGAGGCGTCACCCAACATCACGGGAATGATGGGATGCTCGCCAGGGATAAGCCGGAAGTCAAGCTTGGTCAGCTCAGCCCGGAAGAAGGCGGCATTGGCTCGAAGCTGCTCCCTAAGATGTTCGCCCTGCTTCACGAGATCGAGCGCGCGCAACGCACCAGCCACAATGGGCGGTGGAAGCGAGTTCGAAAACAGGTAGGGCCGCGATCGTTGACGCAGCAGCTCGATCACTTCGGCCTTGCCGGATGTAAACCCGCCGGTCGCGCCACCAAGCGTTTTCCCTAACGTGCTCGTCACCATCTCGATTCGGTCAGCCACCCCGAAATGAGCCGGCGTCCCCCGGCCCTGAGGCCCTAGAACCCCGGTCGCGTGGCTGTCATCGACCACCACCGCCGCGTCGTACTGTTCCGCCAGCTCCACGATGCGATCCAGTTTAGCCGGATCGCCATCCATCGAGAACACCCCATCGGTTGCAATCAGCCGTAGGCGGCACCCGTCGGCTGCTCGGAGCTGCGCTTCGAGGTCCCCCATGTCGGAATGGGCGTATCGGAATCGTTTGGCCTTGCAGAGTCTGATGCCGTCGATCAGGCTGGCATGGTTCAAGCTGTCGCTGATGACGGCATCACCCTCATTCAACAACACTTCGAATAGTCCCCCGTTCGCATCGAAGCAGGAACTGTACAAGATGGTGTCATCGGTGCCGAGAAACTCGCTGACGGCCTGTTCCAACTGTTTATGCAGATCTTGCGTGCCGCAAATAAATCGTACGGAGGCCATGCCATACCCATGTGTTGCCAGCCCTTCTTTAGCGGCCTGCACGATAGCCGGGTGATTTGCCAGTCCTAAATAGTTGTTTGCGCAGAGGTTCAGAACCGAACCTTGGGCAACTCGGATGTCGGAGCCCTGCGGGCTCAGCAATTGGCGTTCGGCCTTGTACAGACCTTGGGATCTGATGTCGGCAAGCTGAGCTTCAAGGGCTTTTCTGAAGGACGAATAGGCCATGGTTAGAACAGGACTGAGCGATGAGGACTGAGGGCCGAGATCTGAGTGAGAGCAACCTTTCTGTTCTCTCAGTCCTCAGTCCTGGTACCTCAGTCCTACTACGGAGTCAAGACCACTTTGCCGCACTGACCAGACTGGATCAATCCAAACCCGGTCGCAAACTCGCTCAGCGGAAAAGAATGGGTCACGACCGGTCGAATATCGAGACCTGCTTTGAAGAGACCGGCCAGCCGGTACCAGGTTCCAAACAAGCGCCGCCCGGTGATTCCATAAACACGAATGCCCTTAAAAATAACTTCGTTCGGCAGATCAAAGCAAACGGGACCGGTCGGGATACCGAACAGGGTGACTCGTCCGCCGTTCTTAACCGCCCGAAAGGCTTGGTGCATAGCCGTGGGATCCCCCGACATCTCTAGTGCTGCATCAACTCCTTCACCAGCGGTCATCTCGAGGGTGGCCGCCGCCACCTGCTCCGGTGACTCGGCTCTCACGTTAAGGACATGATCTGCGCCGACCTGCTTCGCCAAACCCAGCCGATAGTCGCTGACATCGGACGCGATAATGGTCGCAGCGCCGGCCGTCCGCGCTACAGCCGCGGCAAATAAACCAGTCGGGCCGCACCCCGTGATCAACAGGGTATGGCCGGTGAGATCTTCAGCGAGCGCGGCATCGACGGCATTACCGAGCGGCTCCTGCACACAGGCCAACTCTGGGGGAATTTCCGGAGCCGTGTGCCACAAGACACCTTCAGGCAGCGCGACATACTGGGCGTAAGACCCGTCCCGGTCGATCCCAAGAATCTTGTAATTTTTGCACACATGCGCCTGTCCGGTGCGGCACTGAAAGCACGCTCCGCAGGTCAGGTGTGATTCGGCGGCGACATAGTCACCGACCTTGACCAGAGAAACCTCACGCCCCACCTCCACGACGTGCCCGCACAATTCATGGCCGATGATTCGTGGTGGATGAATTCGCCGTTGTGCCCATTCGTCCCAACGATAGATATGGACGTCGGTTCCACATAACGAGGTCGCGACCACTTTCACCACGGCATCATGTGGCCCAGGGGTTGGGTCCGCCCAATCGGTGAGGATTAACCCCGGTCCCGCAGTCGTTTTGACGAGAGCTTGCATGGACCTATTCTATACCAAGTCAATCAAGTGACACCCGTGTTTCGGTGAAAGGAACGGGTTGCATGGGATTTCCGGCGATGGGTAGGATACCGCTCAAACCATGGGATCGCCCAAGAGTATGGATATCTGTTCACATAGGCAGACAGGGAGAAGCCGAAAGGAAAGGTGATGGCATGAACACTCAATCAAACCGGCTGCGGGGAATCGTCATAGCGGCTCTGTTGGGATTCTTCCCGCTGGGCGTCGGGGCGGAAACGGCTCGGTGGGACATCGATCCTGATCATTCAACCATAGAGTTTCGCGTGACTCACATGGTGGTGTCAAAAACATCGGGGCGTTTTCTGGACTATCGTGGATTTGTCGATCTGGACGCGGACGCGAAAACCTTGAAGACGATTGAAGCCACGATCAATGCTGAATCGATCAACACGCACCAAGAGAAACGCGACACGCATCTCCGCAATGCCGACTTCTTAGACGTCAAACAGTTCCCGACGATCATGTATAAAATGAAGAACTATCAGAAAGAGGGAGATACCTATAAGATTGTCGGTCATCTCACTCTGCGCGGTGTGACCAAAGAGGTCACGCTGATCGCCACTTTGAATGGCATCACCAAGGATCCCTGGGGCAATACCAGAGCCGGATTCACCGCCGAGGGAACATTGAATCGCAAGGACTTCGGCATGATTTGGAATAAGGCGCTCGACACCGGCGGGTTAGTCGTCGGTGATGAAGTCCAGATCCATCTGGACATCGAATGCATTAAAACGAAAAAGCCGTGAGCGATTACGAAACCAGAGCCCCGCGACTCGAAATTCATAAGCCGAGCGACTATGAAAACAATGGTGCTCAATTATACAAGCGATATATCCGGCAATCCTTTGCACCTTCACGATCGACCGATACCCATCCCAACGTCGGGGCAGGTCCTCGTCAAGATTCATGTCTGCGGCGTCTGTCGCACGGATCTCCATGTGGTGGAAGGGGAACTTGACGATATTCCGTTTCCTCTTATCCCAGGCCATCAAGCAGTCGGCACGGTGATGCAAGTCGGCTTGAAGGTCTCAGAGATCAAAGAAGGAGACCGAGTCGGAATTGCCTGGCTTCAAGGCACATGTGGACAGTGTGAATTCTGTACAGGCGGAAGGGAAAATCTCTGTTTGCAAGCGAAGTTCACCGGCTATCAGGTCGACGGCGGGTATGCGGAATACGCTGTCGTCCCCGCACGATTTGCCTATCCCATTCCACCGATCTTTTCTGACGAAGAAGCCGCTCCTCTGTTATGTGCCGGAATTATCGGCTATCGAGCGTTACGGCTCAGCGGCATCAAGCCGGGCCAGCGTCTCGGGTTGTATGGATTTGGCGCCTCCGCACATATCGCGATCCAGATCGCGCGCCAGTGGGGTTGTCAGGTTTATGTGAGTTCGCTCAAACGAGAGCATCAGGAATTGGCAAAACAACTGGGGGCGGTTTGGGTCGGCGGAGCGACGGAGATGCCGCCGGATAAACTGCACGGGTCAATCATCTTTGCACCAGCCGGCGAACTTGTTCCTCCGGCATTGAGAGCGCTCGACCGAGGCGGCACACTGGCCTTGGCCGGTATCCATATGTCACCCATTCCCGCGTTGGACTACGATCGTGATGTGTTCGGTGAGCGAGTGATCCGTAGCATCACGGCCAACACGAGACAGGACGGACTCGACCTGCTGCACGAAGCAGCTGCCATTCCCATCAAGCCACATACAGTCCGTTTTTCTCTCGAACAGGCAAACCGTGCATTACAAGAATTGAAAGCGGGAAGCTTTCAAGGGGCGGCCGTGCTGACAGTGCAATGAGGCGCGAATAACCATGAAGGACTACCATAGCGAAGCAGACAGCGGGTACATCTCCGACATTCCCGACCTCGATGCCTGTTCGGCGTTTGGAAAGACTCCCGCCGAAGCGCTCAAGCAAGCGGAAGTCGCGAAACGAGCCTGGCTGGCAGTTGCGCGCGTTGAAAAGAAGCCTATTCCCAAACCGCGATATCGCCCTGCCATCTATCAAACCGGCACATGACCTTGCTGCATTGGGGTCAGGCTTGGACATTCACGATGCGGCTGATCGTGGAATAGTGCAAGTCCACGGCATGGCCGATTTCCGAAAGGCTATAGCCATAGTTCAGGTGCGCTCGGCGAATGACCTCGTTGCGTCGAGCCTGGTCGATCCGCGCATGTCTGCCGAATAGCTGGCTCAACGTCGGGCGGGCCGCAAACCGTTGCCGCCTGGGAATCTCCTTCAATCGACGCGTATCTTGAAGTCGAGGCGCCAGACGTTCGACAAACCGTTCACTCCCAAGAAGCACCTGTCCCCGGACCTGTTCCCAGGGTGAACCCTGACCGATCCCCTCGGCGACAAAGGCCCGGTACTTCCGCTGAGCCGATGCACGCTGTCGGCCAAACTGAGACAGCACCCAGTCCACGGTCAGAAACGGCGGCACGGAGACAAGTCCTGCCGTAGCTTGGTAGCTCGACCAGGGATAGGTATCGGCTTTGCGGGTGGCCCTAACACGCACCGGATTAAGGACCACGTACCGACACAGCTCCAGCAGGTAACTCTCCCGGTCCACCACAATCGCCTTGAAACGACCTTGCAGCACATGGCCGATCCGACCGTGACGACGGTTGAAGGCTTGGGTATAGACGCCGTTGAGCTGGCGCATGGCCTTCGACAGATTGGCATCGGGCGTCTCCACGACCAGATGGACGTGATTGTCCATCAGGCAATGGGCGTACAGCCGAAAATGAAAGCGAGAGACGACGTGTGCCAGCACTCCAATGAACCGCTGCCGGTCCTCATCATCCAAGAAGATGTCTTGTCGGGCGTTGCCCCGGGCCGTGACGTGGTAGAGCGCGCCAGGAAATTCGATGCGCAGTGGGCGAGCCATGGGGCGGAGTCTAACTCATCGAGAGGCATAAAACAAGATCTGACCCCCATTCCATTGACGGGGTGCAGGCCAGTCTATTGAGTGGCAGCGGCGATTGGAACGCACTTCTCCACCACAATCCATAGGCGGTCGCGCGTGTCGCTTTCATCAGCGTCCGGTAGGTTCTTGAGCGACTCTACGATGACACACTGAGTCTCCCCTGCCTTGCCGAGTGCGTGACCGTCATAATTGATGTCGGACAGAATTTCTTTTACGAGAATGTGCTGAGCATGAAGCGTGTGGCCATTGACTGTGATCGCGTCGCCAATCTGAATCGATTCCGGTATCCCCACAGTTCCCACTGGACCTAACGAGGGTCTTATGAAATGGGCGTTGTACTGATACAGCGTCGCGCTCTGGTCTTTCACGCGGATCGACTGCGCCTCGTATTCTCTGGCCTTGCCGGTCTGCCGAGCCTGTTGCGTTTCGTTCTTCGCGAGCTTGACGGGGACTAGGACGATCAGTGTCACAGCGGTCACACTGACTAACAGCGCGGCGGCTGAGCGCAGTATCTTGCCTCGATGCTTCTCATGAATGCCCCTCGCTAACGTCGCGAGAAACAAGGCTGGAGCGAGTGTCAGACCTATGAGAACACAGTTTATAACAAGATGTGGGCCAACCAGCTCCCAAAGGGCAGCGAAGCCTCCTTGGTACCACGGGGGCGCAGAAGCAATCAGGATCACAGCACAGGCTGCAAAAAGCCACATCCACGCGAGCACCTTTACAGCACGGACAAGCATCGACATGTGTTCCGTCCGATCAAGAAACGTCCGGTCCTCTTCGATCAGCTCTCATTACACCGAAGTATGGCATGCTTGTCAAAGGCCGGAGGGGAGAAGAAAACCGGGTGGGACCTTGTGTGATGGATCGCTGACGGGCTCAGGTTGTATGATGGCTTGATCGTCGAAGAGTGCGAGGCTACGGGGTGCCCGCGTGGCACTTAAATGCAGTCGGGAATCTTTAATTGGCTGCAAGCGCTCGCTCACGGTATAAGAGCCTGGGCCGGTCATGACTTGGAGTCCCCTATCGCTTTCGGTCAAGTAAGCTGGAAACCTTCTCTGATACTTCTTTCACCAGAATCCCCATCTTCGGGTGCGACGGCTCGAAATCCACCGGCCAGTCATAATGGCGCAACCGTTCGCTCGCGGTCGGGCCGATGGAAGCGACAACCGTCTTCCTCAATGCCGCTTGAAAGGGTTGCACCTTTCCATCTTCCTCCAACACCCGCATGACGTGATCCACCTGCGCCGCATTGGTGATCAGGATCACATTGACTCGCCCGGTTATGATTTCATCGAGCGCATGGCGAGTCGGACCAAGATCTTCCGGGAGAGCCCACTTGTAGATCGGAACCGCGAATACCTCCGCGCCTCGCTGCTCAAGCGCTCTCACAAGATCAGGGTTTGAGACTCCATATTCCTGAACGGCAACCCGCAGTCCCTTCACAGGCCGATACTGATCCAGAACTGAAACCAGATCGACCCACATATTCGGTTCCGGCACCGTCACTGTCGCCTGAAGACCGACCGCCTTCAGGGCTGCGACCGGTTTCGGCCCTCGTGCGATGATCGCCGTGCCTTTGAGCACCGCGACGATGGACGACCAGACATAGCGGGTCTTGAGCAGGTCAAACAGCATCGTGGTGCCGATACCCGTCAGGAGAATAAGCAGATCGATCCGCCCGCCCATGAGCCGAGCCCCAAACTCCTGCACCACCGAATTGTCTTCCAGCAGGATTTCTCGTAGAACGGGAACAACCAGCGGCCTGCCGCCGTAACGCTCGATCAGCCGGGTGATCTCCGTTGCCATCCGGCTCTCCAATGCAGCAACTGTCATCCCGTTCAATGTCATGGGCGTAAGGGAACAGAAACGATCCAGGTTCAATCATACTACAAAAGAGCCGCTTTTCCGTTGACGGCTGGTCATGGTCTCCCTACTATGCATAGTTCAATCGGATCGACGAACGAGTTGCTTAGCATGACGTCTCCACTCCATAGGGGTCTTCGGCATTTGGCCCTGCGTGTCATCGACCTTCCTCGGTCGCGAAGATTCTATGAACAGGTACTCGGCTTTCAGTCGGTGTGGGAGCCGGATCCGGAGAACGTCTATTTTAGCTCCGGCATCGACAATCTGGCTCTCCACCAAATTCCAAAAGATGAACTCTCCTCGTACCAACCCACACAGGCCCAATTACTCGATCACATCGGGGTGATTCTCGACGGTCCACAAGCCGTCGATCAGATGTACCGAGAGATCTTGCCGAAGATTGAAGCTCTGGGTGGACGAATTACCAAGGAACCCAAGCAGCACCGTGACGGCAGTTATTCCTTCTATTTTGCCGATCCCGACGGCAATCTGATCCAGGCTCTGTATGAACCGGCGATCAGCAAGCTGAGGATCATTGCTGACCCATGAGCCAGGTTTGGACCAGCCTTCCCAAGAATCATTACCTGAGCCTCGCTCCCTGGTGTTGGGTGCAACTGGAGAGCGCGGAGGCACCGGGACCCTTCCCTTTCATAGGCGGCGTGGCACCTGAAGTCATCGCTGGCCTCCACGAGGCTCATAGCCTCCTCTCCAGTGCGATCGATACCGCTATCAGCGATGTCTTTTCAAAACGGGCACCGCTCGACGATCCCACTCGACAGCAACGGTTGGAAGATGCTTATGCAGAGCTGGTCAGCGCACGGCCCTATCTTCAACAACACATCCGCTGCGGGCGTCGATCAGACGGGACCTTTCAGTGGGAATTCCTGAGCGATCCAGCTAAATCCGCAACCGTGACCAACGGTGGCCTCCGCATCTTTCATGCGATCAATCACCAGGCGATCCCCATCGGATTCAACGGACGACCGCTGGGTCCCATCGTTGGGAAACTGCTCGGTCTGCTCGATGGAACCCATACCGCGGACGATCTTCGCTCTGCGGTGTCGGCCATGCCGCGTGATTCGCAGGCGATGCTGACTAAGGTGATGGAATCACTGCACCAATATGGCTGTCTGGCCACTTCTACGACGACTTCCATCCAGCGACATTGGTATGACGTCGTGCAAGATCAAGATCTCGTACACCTCGGACATGCCGCCCTCCTCTACCGGCAACGGGACACCGCACTCCTCTTCGACCCGTGGCTTCTGCCTTGGTTTGCCGAATCGCCGTTGCCGTCGATCTGGAGCGGACTGTTCCCGAAACCTGCCGCCGTGTTTCTGACCCACGATCACGATGATCACGTCGATCCCCGCACTCTGCTCCATTTGCCGAAAGACACGCCGATCATCGTGCCCAGTCGGCGGAATCGAACAGGACTGTTCTTTGACTATCAGTCGCTTCTCGCAGAACTGGGTTTTGACCGAGTCATCGAGCTGGCCCATGGGGAAACCTGGCCGTTTGAAGGCGGCACAGTCGTGTCCGTCCCCTTCTACGGAGAGGACCCATGTGACTTGAACATGCCCAGGAATTGCTACTTAATTTCGGATCGAGAGCACAATGTGCTGATCCATGCGGATAGCGGCCCGACGAACGACGGACGATCCGCTCTTAAGGACAAGATCATTCAGCAATTGGTCGGGCGATATGGACCGATTCCGTTGGTGTTCGCGTCACAACAACAGTTGCTTGAAATCCGGAGCCATGCTGCCCATGCTTCGCTCTCCCATCCCGGCAAATGGCTGGATGTCGGCGAAAACGGCTATCTCACGAACGCCTATCTCGCCGAGGTCTGCGCGGTCGCCCATGCACGGATGTTCGTTTCCTACGCCACCGGTGGAGCTGACTGGTACCCCGATCACCTGTCTTTCATGTTCAGCCGCCGCAATCCCTGCAGAACCGCACTCTTAACGGCTCATTGGGAACAACCTGAAACATTGAAAGACCTTCTGGTTTCACAGGAATGTCGCTATCATCGTGCCCACGCCTTCGATGTCTATCGAGTTCTGAGTGGGGGGAGGATCGAGGTTAGTTCAGCAAGAGAAACCCTCGCCCCGATGACGCTGTATCGGTTGGATCACGGCGAGCCCCCCTTCATGAAAGCGGGCAAGGGACGATAGACCATTTTTCTTTGAGGAGAGCCATGGCCGGGACACAGTCACCGATTCTTGTCACAGGAGCAGCGGGGTTCATCGGATTTCATGTGGCCATGCGCCTGTTGGATCGTGGCGACCAGGTGATCGGCCTCGACAATATCAACGACTACTACGATGTTCGATTGAAACAAGCCCGGCTCGCCCAATTGACGCCGCGCGAACGATTTCGTTTCGTCAAGCTCGATCTTTCCAATCGACAAGGCATGCGGGATCTTTTTGCCGGTGAATCGATACGGCGCGTGGTTCATCTCGCTGCCCAGGCAGGCGTCCGCTATTCACTGACCAATCCCCACGCTTACACCGAAAGCAACATCGAAGGGTTCATCAACATTTTGGAAGGCTGCCGGTGGAGCAACATCCAGCATTTGGTCTATGCCTCGTCCAGTTCTGTCTACGGGGGGAACACTCATATGCCGTTCTCCACCCATGACAATGTGGATCATCCGGTTTCGCTGTATGCCGCCACCAAAAAAGCGAATGAGCTGATGGCTCACTGCTATGCGCATCTCTATCAACTCCCCTGCACAGGTCTTCGATTTTTTACCGTCTATGGGCCTTGGGGACGCCCTGACATGGCCCTCTTCATCTTTACCAAGGCCATCCTGGAGGGCAAACCGATCGAAGTCTTTAACCAGGGCCGGATGAAACGCGATTTCACTTATGTGGACGACATCGTCGAGGGGGTCATCCGGACACTCGATCACCCGGCGTCGGCTGATCCGACATGGTCTGGGGATCGGCCGACACCAGAAACCAGCTCGGCTCCGGCACGAATCTACAATATCGGCAACCATCGACCGGTTGAATTGCGGCACTTTATCGAGATCTTGGAGCGCGCATTAGGCAAGAAAGCGGAGAAACAACTGATGCCGTTACAACCGGGGGACGTCCCTGCGACTTACGCTGATATCGACGATCTCACCCGCGATGTCGGATTCAAGCCGACCACATCGATCGAAGAAGGCATTCCTCGTTTCGTGAAGTGGTATCGGGAGTTCTATAGGGTCTGAAAAGCCCGGTCAAAAAATCTAGAAACAACCAACGGGTACGAACCCCGTACCGAAGAGTCTCGACAGCGCAATATAGCGAGCGTTGTCGTAAAAGGAGTAGCTTGGCCCTCGATGATTACGCCCGGTGATATCCCCCCCATAGGAAGGATCAGATCCGAAGAACATCCCTCCACGGGTCTTCTGCACCAATTGCATCCATTCCATGTATAACGAGCACACTTCGACTTGTGTCGGGCCGGAAGACGTATTGCTCGCATGCCAGTCACGCGCCCAATCCGGCACCTGACGTCCTTCCGTTCCCGAAGTGCGCTCCTGGTAGGAAGGTACCTCATAATGGGGTTCGCTGGTAGCCGTGGTTCGAGGAGCCGTCGGCATATTCTCCAAATTTGGCACGACGGAAAGCGGTTTGAGCATCATGGCATGGCAACCGGCTCTCTCCTTATTCGTGTATACGGAACTGCCATCTGCTTGAGGGCATTCCCAAGTCGTACCTGATCCGATCTGAGTATCTGAGAATGCCGGAGCAACGGGAAAGACCGCCAGCAGTGCAACTAAGAAAGGAAACATCCGTATCGGCCGCATGGGGCACCTCCAGATCCGGTGGCGAGGGCACTCAATGCCTAGACACTCATGGTTATTTCTATGAAACTGTGCCTATACCCTACGCAATACTTTATTCTTTGGTCTATGCCCCTTTGGAGGGGAAACAACCCAATGCTGGAGCCGGTTTTAGAGATAATCTGCGATCGCTGATCCTCTTTCACCGCTTCATTCTCGATACCGGCAAGCCGCTTCCTCCCGTGACTGGCAGTATTGCTGGATTCTGTGCCGAAAAGTTCCCAGCCGACATCCTGCTTTACCTTGTCCCTGCCGGAGACCTCAGGTATCCTGCGTCTCTCCTTGTGTGTATCTCCTTGTCGGCGATGGGTGATCCTGTGATGGCGATGGAAGACGTCGTCGATGGCCAAAAATGCCATTGGCAGGGGACATCACCCACGAGGAAACGAGATGAAGACGCGGCATGACTGACTACGGCGTGCTCGGCAATTTGCTCCTCATTTATACCGTCTCCATCGCAGTCGTGTTTCTGTTTCATCAATTTCGACTGCCGTCTATCGCCGGGTTTCTCGTTGCCGGGGCTTTGATCGGTCCTCATGGTCTCAATCTGATTTCCGATATCGCGACCGTGCAAGTGTTGGCGGAAATCGGGATTGTGCTGCTTCTGTTTACCATCGGCATCGAATTCTCGCTGAGGCAACTGACCTCCCTTCGTCGGCTGATCTTGATTGCCGCTCCGATTCAAGTCGGAGGGGTCATCGCGATCGCATGGGTCGGCGGCACCGTGGCAGGATTACCGACATCTCAAGCGATCTTTTGGGGCTTTCTGCTCTCGCTCAGCAGTACCGCCATTGTGTTGAAAGCGTTGGCCGCCGGTGGAGACAGCGACTCACCCAACGGGCGAGCCACTATCGGGATTTTGATCTTCCAGGACTTGGCCGTCGTCCCGATGATCTTGTTGACGCCCATTCTTGCGAGCCATGGCGAAAGGACGCTCACCCCGGTGCTGTTCTCGTTGGTGAAATCGATCGTGGTGGTCGCATGCATCGTTGCAGCCGCGTGGTATACGGTTCCGAAATTACTCGACCACATCGTTCGTAGCCGAAGCCGAGAACTCTTTCTGTTGACCATCATTGTCATGTGCCTCGGCATTGCTTGGTTGACGTCTCTCGGCGGGCTGTCCCTCGCGTTGGGAGCCTTCATCGCCGGGCTCGTGATTTCCGAATCGGAGTACAGTCATCAAGCCATCGCCGAGGTGTTGCCGTTTCGAGACAGTTTCAACAGCCTGTTTTTCGTCTCCATCGGCATCCTGATGGATTGGCGCATCCTACTGGAGTATCCGCTCGTCGTGGCCGGTGTGTTACTCATCGTACTGCTTGTCAAGTTCATCGCCGGAGCGGGGGCCGTTTTGACGATCTCCGTACCTCCTCGCTCGGCTGTCATGACAGGAATTGCCCTCGCACAGGTAGGTGAGTTCAGTTTTATCCTGGCGCAGGTCGGCCTAGAGAACAAGCTTTTGTCCGGACCACCGTACCAAATCTTTCTGGCGGTCTCGGTCTGCTCCATGATTATCACGCCGTTCTTGATGCAGCTATCCCCTCATCTCGCGCGACGCGTCGAGGCCGTGCAACGGCTGCGCCATTGGTTTCCTGGGCAGACGACGGCCCATGTGCTCGAGGCAGAGGGGCGGCATCTACGCATCAAGGACCATGTGATTATCGTGGGATATGGGCTCAACGGACGCAATCTGGCCCGTGTATTGGGTGAGACGGAAGTGCCCTATATCGCATTGGATTTGGACGGGGATATCGTGCACCGAGAAGCGGCCCACGGCTTACCGCTCTACTATGGGGACGCCACAAACCCAAATGTATTGAGGCACGTGAAGATCGAAGACGCACGGGTCCTGGTCGTCGCAATCTCCGATCCGTTTATGGCCCGCCGAACCGTGCAGGTGGCTCGAGGCTTGAACCAGAACATTCACATCGTGGTTCGTACACGCTATTTGCGCGAGTTGGAGGAATTGCACCAGCTGGGCGTAGACGATGTCGTGCCGGAAGAATTTGAGACGTCGATTGAAATCTTTGCGCTCGTCCTCCGCACCTACAACATGCCGCAAGATTTCATCATGCAAAAGGCCGAACAGGTTCGCCGCGAAGGATACGCGCTCTTACGCCGCAGCGAGCTCCCCGAACTGGCCAACCATCTTCGCGGCGGCGCACTCGCTGATGTCGAAGTGGAGACCTGCCGAATCGAAGAGAATTCGCCGGCGGCCGGAAAGACCATCGCGCAACTGGCGTTGCGACCGCGAATCGGAACGTCCATCATCGCCTTAACCCGAAGCGGCGCCACGGAATCCAATCCATCGGAGAAAACCAAACTCCTTGCCGGCGACATCGTAGTACTGGTGGGAACGCGCGATCAGATCAGACGAGCCATGGGATTTATTTCGGCGAATGAGCGCGAAGACTAACAGGCATGACCGCCGGTATCAGCATGAACACCACCCGAAAGGACACGGTCAGCTTCGCCACCGGAGCGTCACTCGTTCTTTGAGAGGATGATCAAGAGGCCGGCCTGTTTGGACCGATCTCTGATGGGCTGCCTTCAGTTTGTAATACCATTTGGCCGGCATGTCTGCATCACCGAGAAACATCGTCGAGGGTTTGTGGCGAAGTCCCACCGCCAGATGCTTCATCGCCCGCTCATCCTGGCCGAAAAACATTTTCGTCAGCGTGCGAAAAATAAAATTGCCGAACGGAAGCCAATGCAAGCCGCTCCAATACGCAGAGAAATCGATGCGACATTCCATATCGGACACGGGTGTGGCCATCAACCGATTAGCGACCCAGGCCCTTCCACATTGCATGAGTTCCACACGCTGATTCGGCAGCACGAAGTCGATCGTCGTCGACAACGGTCCTCCGTAGATTCGTTCTACCCAATGAAACGGGCCACTGTTCTTCGCCGGTCGGTGGGCGGTCATCCGGAAACCATTCGGGATCGGTTCAAAGATCTTCGTCTTCTCATGCATACGCGCATCACTGCGCCACCAAGAATGAACATAGGGTCCATGAACCGGGTCAATGAGACCGATGATGCCATCGTCTGAGCTACAGGTGTAGGTCAACGAAATGTGGAACGATTGTCGAGGTTCCGATGGAAGCGGCATGAGCGGGACCGGGGGCAACGGATCGATGTTCCTCCGTTCGTCCGCCAGATACAGCCAAATCATACCGTCCGTTTCTTCAGCCGGATAAGTCGTGACACCGATCTTGTCGGTTTGTAGATTCCCTTGTTCTGGGAGGGCAGGAATGCACCGACAGCGACCTTTCATGTCGAACTGCCACCCATGATACGAACATTCCACTCGCTCGCCGTCGAACCGGCCGAATGACAGAGGCATGCCACGGTGCGGACAGATATCGCGCATCGCCGCAAGGCCACCGGTTCGATCACGACAGAGGACGATCGGCAAACCCAACATCTGCAGTCCCTTCATCGTGCCCGAGCGCAGGGTATGGCTGGGTACGGCTGGGTACCAGAATCCAAAGAGTGGAGCGCTCTTGGAAGTGACGACCTCGGGAGATGGCTGTTCAATCATGAGGGTCATTCGTTAGGAAGGAAACTCGCGAGATGGGTATGCCGCAATGAACTCCGACTATATCGATAGGATGGCGATAGGTCAAGCTATGCGCACACAGTAGCACGGCTGCCGGTTCCTTGACACCCCGAAGGATCACATACTATTCTGTTCATACATAGAATTTGAATGTGTCATGAGGTGAGATCATGATTGCCACACAAATAGAGCCGACGACGACGTTGGCACAACTGCAAGAATCCAAGCCTGATCGAGTCACGATCGTGTTGTTGAGCGGTGATCTCGATCGGGCGATGGCGGCCTTTATTATCGCCACAGGCGCCGCTGCGATGGGTATGCGTGTGACCATATTTTTTACGTTTTGGGGATTGAATACTATTCGGAGACGGGGGGCAACAAGTTCGGCCAAAGATTGGCTTCGAAGGATGTTTGGGCTGCTCAACAAAGGAGGCGCCGATACGCTTCCGTTGTCTCGATTCCACTTCGGTGGGTTGGGGACGAAGATGATGCAGACGGTGATGAAACAAAACCGGATGCCGGGTGTGCCAGAATTGATGCAAACAGCCCTCGAGCTGGGCGTGCGGTTCATCGCCTGCACGACGACGATGGGGCTCATGGGTATTACCAAGGATACGTTGATCGACGGCATCGATCAGTTCGCCGGCGTGACCACGTATCTGGCGGAAGCCAAACAGGGCAGTGTCAATCTGTTCATTTGAACCGTCCTATTGAGCGAGGGTG
>JAICWG010000063.1 GCA_025934915.1 Nitrospira sp. | reverse complement strand
CGTCATCGCCTGCCTCAAGCGCTTCAAGATCGTGTCTGACCGATACCGAAACCGCAGAAAACGCTTCGGATTACGCTTCACTCTGATCGCGGCCTGCTACAACAGAGACATGACGCCATGAGGTTATGCAAGAGGTCTATTCAACCATCGGCCAGCTACGGACCGATCCGTGAGAGCCTGGTTCAGATACTAACTGGCGTCACGGCCTCTACCAGATCGACAATGAGGCCATCACGACCGAGATACGGCGGACGAGCTGCCAGTCGTCTCTCCTGAATACGCTACACCACCGACTTACACACGGGCGACTTCAAACAATAATGGAGTGAAGATCGTGATGTTTTGCACAACGCATGAAGGACGTCACAAAGAACCGCCCATCAATGCGAAGCGGAGAGTAGAGCGGTAATTACCTGGCGAGACGTTCAGCTCACAGCACAACAGAGCAACGACGGAATATTGGATGAATTTAGCTGAAATGGCAGGATGTCAATCTTCAAAACTAAAGGCTGGCAAAACAGCTATGGTGCAACAAACGGTTCAGATCGTCCCCCTCCCCGTCTAGGATGGAAAGGGGAACGAATGACTATGGCCTAAATGAGCTTCTCATGGTGCGATCAAGAATGACCAAGCATTACTGGAAAATGATTTGGTCAATTTGACATTGCCTAGCCGGCACTTCCTCTTGCTTTCCATCCGTAAAACGGACGATCAGGTGGTTTGGTTGCTGTGGTGCGAGATGCAGATCTACCGTTCCTGATCGCTCCTGAAAGATAACGATCAATGAAGGCATCGTTGTCGCTGAGCTAAGCATCCGCTCCTCGCTTCCTTGCTCACCTTTCGACGAGACGATTTTTTGTTTTCGTGGTCCCCTGAGTTTCTCGGATAGCGCCGACACCGTCGCACGTGTAATCTCCTGAGCGATGGAACACCATCGCTCGACATCCTTGGGAAACTCCTTATGTAGGTTCCGCAAATCGTAAAGCGTCTTAGCTGAGAGACATTTTCCTGACGTATAAATCTCATCAATGCAAACCGGTGAATCGATGAGTGCTAAATGATTTGTGACCATGGACCGATTCACGCCAAGGAGCTCGGCAATTTGGGCCTGTTTCTCCCCGTCGTCCATCTTTCTTTTGATAAACATCGCCAACTCACGTGGTTTCAGATCCTCCCGCTGTAAATTCTCGATGACTTGCTGGTAATCGGTATGCGACCGATCGACGAATGCGGGAATCGTGGGTTTTCCGACAGATTTGGAGGCCCTGAGACGGCGAGCGCCAAAATTCAAGATCCATCGTTTCTGCTCGGTGGGGTGCGGACGGATCGACACGGGCGTTTTGACCCCATGCATCCTGATACTCTGCTCCAACTCCTCCATACTCTCCGCATCGAATTCTTGGCGTGGCTGAGCTGGGTCTTCATCAATGTCTTTGACTGGAATTTGAAGCGGGCGCCCTAAGACTTCAGCCGTCACGACCCGTTCTTTGGCGATCGGATCTGGAGCGGAAGCAGGAGCGGTGCGATCAAGAGCCGTGAGATCCAGTGTCGCTGTCATTGGTTTTTTCATTCTGTAACCCCCATCGTATGAGCAACTTTTTGAAAGATCGGTTTGAGATGCATCCACGCATCGCGTGAACTTGTTTTTTGCAAGGTCCAGATCGGCGCCCCCATCGCCTGGGCTTCAGCCACAGCCGTGCGTGAGGGAATGGCGGCCATACGCCCATCATCCAGTCGAATGAACAGCGAGGCAAACGCCGTACAGAGCTGTTCAAAATTAGCGCGTTGAAAGGGCGTTGGTTCCACAAGGTTCGGCAGGAGACCGATGAATCGGAGATCCTTATTCAGTGTACTTTGTATCTTTAAGACTTGCGCCCGCAGTGCGGCAATTCCGTCGACGGCCTCTTGATTCAATTGAATGGGAGACAGCACAAAATCACCCACCACGAGCGAGGCAAGCACACGAATATCAGGGTTCGGATTCGTGTCAATAATAGCCACATCAAATCGGTCATCTATTTCGTTCAGGAAGAGTTTGAGATTCGTCGCGAATTGGTTGTGATCTTCTTCCCGTCTTTCGAGTCTCAAGAGATCACCATGCGACGGGATGATCACAAAGTTCCCCTCGTCAATAGTGGTGACATGTTCGGTCAACAGTTGATTGGCTGTGATCACCGAGGTGGTGGCCAGGTTCGACATGATGATGTTTTTCGACGTGTTCCCTTGATGGTCTAAGTCAATGATCAACACTCGTTTCTTGAGGTATTCGACGAGAAAGTACCCGAGTTGGCAGGCAATCGCCGTTTTCCCCACACCGCCCTTCTGATTGGCTAAGACCAATGTTTTCATCGACAGCTCTCCTTCTTCACAGGCCGGTGAATCCTACTCTCTTCAGTTTCTTTCTTTTCCTAATGACATGCGTAGCGAATGGGAACTACCATTTCGTGGATACTGAACTCTGCTAGGAGTCTGTCCGACATTGATCTTTCTACTGCGGCGAACGATTTGCACCCATCTGCGTCGTTCTCGGTCTGAAATAATCCTCAATGTATTCCAGCGAATACACCTCCGGTGTTTCCGGGCTTGCGGCCTCGCATCTTGCCGCACCTCCTTGGCCTCGTCACGAACGGCAATGTCGGCCGGGCTCCCTAGGCAGAATGTTTCATCGAGTCTGTTTGGGAAATCTTCTATCCTACGTTTCTGACCGGAGCAGTATCCTAGGCAGGGAGAATTGTCAATCCTCTTCCTCCTTGAAGAGACTCCATATTTTTCAGTTTGCTCAGCTCCGATTTCGCAGTTGAATGACAATCAGGGGAAGGCATCATGAACAGACGGCGTGGATTGGAGAGTCGGTATTCGGTATATGGGTAACCGTCCGTTCAGGTGCCGGGCGCCACAGGCCGCCACTCGGCCTGGGCATGCACTGCACCACGAGCTTGCGCACTGGCGACATCAGACGCACCACGATAATATACGGCGGACCCAGGACTTCCAAGCTGCTCAAAAATGTCGTCACCAAAAATCCTGCATTGACGCATACCAGACCGATCCGGTGCCCCGATGACAGTATCGTGAGGATTTATGATTTGGTCGCTTACTCTACAGCAAAGCAGATTAACTGCGGGATCCTGGATGAACAGAGGATATCTCAGATCGGTGATTGGTGGACAAGCACCTCCGGTTTTGACTTCTGCGGCTCCGTTGATTGTGCCCGCATGGCCAGCCCGCCAGGTGGCCCCCAAGAGCTGGCAGCGTTTACTCGCTCATGCGCCCGATGGATGAGCGAGGAACGGCCAGCCTTCACCAGATGATGACCCTTCCGACTGCCAACCTGCTCGCCATCCCAACAGAAGCCCGTCGAATTCAGATCCATAGGTGGTCCCGCAGGATCGACCGTCGGAGACGCGCATCATGGCTTCATCCGCTTCGGTGGTCCGTCGGTACATGAAGCACTAAAAGAACCGTCGCAGCGGATCGCGGCGGTAGCGGATGAAGTGCTCAAACCGCGCCGCGCCCAAGGCGAGCCCCACCAGGCCAACAGCACGTCGACGGCAGGAATTTGGCTGTCTCGATTACGGGGAGCTTACGGCAGATCTTCAGAGGCCAATCCTTGATGAACCGGGATCGGATCGGGCTACGTTGCAGGCTGGTTACAGTCTAGTGTAGATGAGCCACTACGGAGTGAGAGCGAGATCGGATGTGTGTTTTCCAGAAAGGACTCCCGACACAGGGTCTCTTCTGATTAGCTTTTGAATTGGCCATTCACATCTCTCTATATCACATAACCAGCGTAATGATCGGATCTCGAACAAGTCATCGCTCCCGAGGCTGACTTATGAGAGGGTCTAGAAAATTTGCAACTCTCCTCGCGACTTCCTCACTTCCACGAGGGGTTGTATGATCATGGTCATGAAATAATTCGCTTTTCCCTTGAAGTTCGGGCATGAGATCAAGAACATTTGCATTCTTTTCCCGAGCAGTCTGCAAAATGATCTGGCGGCATTTTTCATAAGCTTGCACAATACCGTGATGACTCAACCCCACATATCCATAAACGATCTTCTTTTGATCTTCCTCTGTGTTCGTAGGGCTTACAAGTGTAGCTTGAGTGACCAGAATGGGAATAGCGTGAATGTTTCTGCTGATATCAACGAACGTTTCCAGATTCAGCCTGAATTGTGCCAAGCCCAAATCTCCAACATTATCTCTCCTCTCCTCTTTGAATCTGCCCTCCGAGCCAACCTGGTGTTTCCACGCAAAGTATCTGCTCCTTATCTTGACGTATAGTTGGGAGTAAGAGAGCAAGTAATCCGTCGTTCCTTGATAATTTTTGAATGGATCAGCATTGGGGTTAGCGGGTTTAACCAATCGAATCAACGGGGTATCATAGGAGAGGGAATTGAAATACTTGATATCGTTCCAGGCCTCATAAATCATGAGGTAGTCAGGCTCCCACTGCCATATCTCCGTGAACAGTCGTCCCAGGGAATCGCTGCTGGTGTGTCCAGGAATGCCGGCGTTGATTACTTCCACCTGATGCTGGCTCTTTTCTTTCAGAAACTTTTCCACTAAGTGCGGCCAATCGAATCCTTCATCTGCGTTTAGGTCAAAAACCGTTGACCCACCAAGGACAACGATTCGCCGTACTCCAGGAGGCTTCGGAAGCTTAAATGATGCCCCTCGGGATCCATGCTCATTGATGAAATAGGTTTTGGCACCCACGGCTTTTACGAGAGTGATTTCGATCCGGTCGTTCACGGGCGCAAACATCGAGCTGGCATAGGCAGCTGGGACATAGGGCAATGAATGCTTCTTCACCGTATCGGGCGTGTAATAGGGGGAAAAAATACGCACGAATATTTCCCCACAGATCAACGTAATCACGATGACCGTAAGCACGCCGAACAAGCGAAATAGAAGGGTTTTTGGCGAAGTCTCAGGCATCGATCAATCTCCCAGACCACCTAACGTACAATTGCTACTTCAAATGTCTTATTATCGGTCATACTTCAATTGAGCGGAACTACCCTTTGAAGAGAAGAGAATGTGGAAGCGAATAAAATGGGAAAAGCGCTTGGAAGTACGGCCCTTGGAAAAGCGTTCTCTATTAAGTGAACCCTCGGCGCAGCTCTAGCCTACGATGCTTCGGCAACCCGATTCATCTCAGAATGGATATTCGCAGTGCGTACCATTACTACGTCTACCCCTTCCGTTCATTCGCCAAGTTTAATGCCACAGTTCGCACAGTTGATCACAGTCAAACCGGAGGGAACCCATCCTTCAAAAAATGGTTTGTGACAGTTAGGGCAATGATTCATCATAGGAGACATCCACGTCGCGATACTCAAGATGACCCACAGAAACCCTACCACCTTCGCAGCGGCATAGTTAATGGGAACGAGAATAGTGGCGAGCAAGAAACCGCCGACCAAGACCGCCCAAAATACACGGCCCCGCATTCTGATCCTTGTCAGGTTACGCTGAACGTCCTGAACTTCCAACATCGACTGCTCCAACACGATAAAATAATTGTCGGATATGCGGAATTCTGTTTTCTACAAAAGCCCCTATCGCGTCAGGTTAACTTTTAACCTGGCGCGATAGGGAGTTAGATTCATTAGACTAGAAAATTGAATAAATCGCCGGTGCGAGCACGCTTCCTTCAAGAAAGAAGCCCAGCGCGGCCACCAGCAACAGAGCAAAGATAATGGGTGCCAGCCAGTAAGATTTCCTTTCACCGACAAAATGGATAAATTCTCCAACTGTTCCCAGATATGCTTTTGCTCGAGAGTCTGTAGCCATATATTCCTTCCTTTTTTGCCTGAACCTTCTTTCACCCTTTACCGGACACGACTGCCGACCTTGCCCTAAGCTCCAAAGACCATTTCGTCAGATACAGGCAACACTCTCGAAATACAATAAAAGACAGGATTGCGCCTGGATAAAACCAAAATCCCCCAAAGCGCGAGGTGATAGCTCCGCACACCAGGGCGACAAGAAGAGATGAGAAATCGGCTATCGGACCGAGCGGCTCGAACACCTGCATGTGCCGGCTATTGCTGAGCAATCCATCTTTTCGTACCACCTCCTGCTGCCAGGGACGTTTTTCGTATGGCTTCAGCCGATCCGTTTGCGGAACGGCCGGTAGCGAGGTATCCCTCAACACATTGTCATCGCACGCATCAATGCAGGCATAGCACTTGATGCATTCGAGATTCGTGACTTTTCCATCAAAATGCCAAATTTCCCGACTCACATCGATTCCCTGAGGGCAGGCATTGCTGCAGTCCCGGCATCCTATGCACTGAGCCACACGGGTAATCTTCGATTGAAAGGGAGAGCGATTCATGAGAGGCACCATAATCGCGGCATAAGGACAGAGGATCCGGCAAAATGCTCCCTGTCCATAGCGAAGGTTGAGGACGATGCTCATGGTGAATTGAATGAACACGGCAAAGCCAAATGCAATGAAGAAATCGTGCCAGGTTGGGCTGATATCAAAGTTGAACCAGGCGGCTTTCGCAAATGCCTTGCCTTCATAGCCCGGTAGATCGGCGAGCGGTGGCGGCGTCAGCGGACTTACTTTCGTCTGAAACCCCGTGTTGTGGACCAAAATAATGACCGGCAATAAGAGCACAAATAAGGCTCCAATCCTGAGCAGCCAACGATGGGGAGTATTGACGAGCACATTCTTGTCCCTTATATGCAGATAGCGACGAATCTTCAGCTTGAGAAGAACCCAATCCGCAAATTCGATCGCCCCACGCATGTGGCAGACCCAGCCGCAAAAGCCACGTCCAAAAATAAAAATCGATCCTAAGATCAGCAACACCATGATCGAGGCCGCATTGATGGTCCCATTCGCAAGCGAGGGAACTCCCATCATGGCAGTTTTGCCCCAGATCTGTACCCCGAAGATGTGCCACGCAATCATATGGAATGCGATGTAGACATGCACAAGCGCCAATGCGATCATTCGGTACTTGTGCCGCCTCGTCATCGGCAGGTTCCCGGGAGTGGAAACCTTACATGATGTGGCTGAGTCTCGCGGAGGGCTCTGTTTATCAATAGTAATAAGCTGAAGGGGAAGATTCATTTCCATAGTAACCCGGCCTCATCTATTACTCACATCCTGCCTGGAAAAGCTTATTCTCATTAATTAATCTAGAGTCTAGGAAACCTATATACACATTTTAGAAAAAATGGGGAAGCCCCCCCGTAAGAGGGGTTGCCACGAAGATCCAGTGAATCTGTCATTTTTTGTACGTATTCCTAGCAATGTTCAAAAGTCGACGAAGTGGCGGCTCTTTATTTTCAATGGGCTGCATGATTAGAACCATGGGCGATCAACCATATCTGTTGCGCGATTGGAGGCCCAATCAAAACGGCATTTCCCTACCCCTAATCACACAGACAGGAGCGTTGCAGAAGTCCTTGATGGTCTTCAGTCAGAAATTCCCGGCGCCTCTCAATCGCGATCCGGTTATCCGTTATTGTCGAAATTCTCTTCCGATCCTGCGTGTTGGCCTGACTAGAAATTGGAGCAGCTCCCCATTCGTCGTTTTAGTCATCACACAATGAGACGCTGCCGGTGGCCAGCGGCGAAACTTCCATCCCTTGTACAAGACAGCTCCGATCGACACAGCTACCATTCCTCCGAACAGCCACCACACGATCATGTGTCCTCCCTGATCTTCAGACGTAATGGTGGGATCACCGTACAGAACGCCGACTCACAATGTCCTGTCGTTAGTTGCTGAATCTCAGCATCAGCTAGATACCGTCGACACCCCTCTCTCTTTTACCATAGTCGTATGGAATAGCATACCTTTGACACAACGATGCTCAGTATTCAGAAACTCTGAGGTGGCTCCGCTAGTTTGGACAGTCGCTGCGAGTTCATAAGTGGCGCCTGACGGTGTGAGCCTATGCGGTAGTGGACCATGCAGGCCGGTTCTTCCAGTACACGCGATCGGGCGGGCGTCCGTCAAGCGCACGCTGCGGCCTGATCTGATTGTAAAAGGTCATATAGCGTGCCATGCCCTCGCGCGCAGCGCGGACGGTCTCATAGGCGTGGAGAGAGACCGCTTCGTATTTGAGCCTCCGCCACAGCCGTTCGACGAAGACGTTGTCGCGCCAGCGCCCCGTCCCATCCATACTGATCTGAATCCCGTGGTCGTTCAGGAGTCCGGTGAATTCCTGGCTCGTGAACGGACAGCCCTGATCCGTGTTGAAGATCTCCGGTGTGCCATACCGGGTTATCACCTCTTGCACGGCTTCCACGCAGAAGTCCGTCGTCAACGTGTTGGAGAGCCGCCACGCTACCACCCGGCGGCTGGCCCAGTCCAGAATGGCACACAGATACACGAAGCCTCGCGGCATCGGAATGTACGTGATATCGTCCGCCCATACATGATTCGGACGCGTGATATCGAGGGCACCCGCAGATATGGATAGACGCTATGGGCGGGATGCCGCAAGCTGGTGTGGGGCTTGCGATAGACGGCCATGATCCCCATGCGACGCATGAGGGTGGCCACATGGCGCCGACCGACCCGCCAGCCTGCGCACCGGAGGAGGTCGCGCAACATCCGGGTGCCGGCAAATGGATACTGCAGATGGAGTTCGTCAATCCGCCGCATCAGGGCCAGTACCGCCGCCGAGACCGGGGGCGGCTGGTCGTAGGCCGTCGAGCGGGCCACCCCCAAGGAGCTGGCATTGCCGGACAACGGGCAATGGGTGGGTTCGGTCGATCATCGCTTTGCGCTCAGCAAGCCCGCCTTGATAAGTGCGCCTTCTCAATAATCATGCGCCAGGATCAGTTGTCCGATCTTCGCGTGCAGGGTTTTGAGATCCGACGCCTCCGACGGCACCTTCGTCCCGCCAAAGACGTCTACTGCCCGCGCCAACAATTGCTGCTTCAATTCGGTGATCTGGGTGGGGTGGGCGCTGAATTGCTCAACCAATTCGGCTAAGGTCTTGTCGCCTTTGACCGCGGCCAACGCCACCTGGGCCTTAACGGTCCCTCCATGGTTCCGTCGCGTTCTCTTCATTGCCTCGCTCCTCTCGTAGGCCACCTCGCGGTGGGATGGGTGAAGCCAGGCTCGCACTTATCATCCTGTCCGAATTTCCGGAGCCCCCTCTACCTGCTTCCCTCACTGTTTCTCGAGAAACCGTTTATTTTTTTGTTTTTACAAAAAATGCCTGGATCACCTACTCTCGTTAACCCTTGCTTTCTCTTTACCTGTCTACTTTGCCTCTATACAAAGTGAGCATCATCTTGGAAACTTCGACTCACAAAAGAAGACACGGAGACAGTTTTGGCTGAAGCTGCAATACATGGAGCCGATTGGCGCAGCTGAAACGAGTTTCCCTAAGTGAGAACTGGTGCAGCTCAGTCCGTGGCGAGGCACCAGCCGAAACAGTTCATCTCCCATCAACGAACACATTGCGCTTGAACTCTTCACGATTCAGAGCAAAGGCTTCGTGCTCGTCATGAACATTGTCGATCTCAATGAAGTCGACCGAAGCAAAATGCCGAGCAAAATTGACACCTTGCTGTCAGCTCTACGTAGTATGTATGGTTATTGTGTGGTGAGTGCGGAGCTGCAAGGCAGAGAGAAAATTGTACGGGAGGTGCGACAATAGATAACCTCAGATAACCTCTGCACGGTACGCTTATTAAAGGCATTATGCTGCTGTGCGATTCGGCGACAAGCAAAGCGTGCGAAAGACACCAAGGTAACCTGACTGAAGTGCTGGGCAATAGGTAATCTGCAGGCTCGCTGGAAGAGCGTATCCTTCATGTTCAAGACCTATCTCGGTACAATGGCTTAGGAGTAATCAAAGACGAGTATGCCGTCGCCACCTATTCCGTTTTATATCCTCTGCGGCTCTCTCGGCGCCGGGAAGACGACGCTGCTGATGCGGCTGCTGGAACATTGGAAAACCCAGGGCCGACGAACCGGCGTACTGATGAACGAGGCCGGGTCCGTCAGTATTGATGGTCCTCGGGCTGGCACGCTGGCCGAGCAGGTCATGAACCTCGCTGGGGGCTGTGTCTGCTGCGACACGAAGGAAGATCTCTCCTGGAGCATCGCGCAGCTGGTGCGCGATCATGGATCGGATGTGTTGATTCTGGAATGCTCAGGGCTTGCCGATCCGGCTGAAGTGATCGATGCGGTGACCGATGCTTACACGGCACGATTGGCTTCTCTTGAACGAGTCATGGCGCTTCTGCATCCGGTCTCGACCGAGGAAAGCCATTCCAGCGCCTATGTGACGACACAAGCGATCCGCTGCGCCGATGAACTCATCTTGAACAAGCGAGACCTCTATGTCCCAGGCCATTGGGAGCGGTTCCGCGCCGACATTCTTGAACAAAACCCTTATGCTCGCTTGTGGGAAACGTCGCACGCGCGGCTCAATGCCGCCGACCTTTTAGCTCCGCATCCCTCGACGAAACGGACGGTGCCGATGAATGTGCTGCTCAGCAAGTCGCGACCCGACCACTCTCAACGTGCGGCCTACCATCCCATCGCCACGACGATCCCGTTGTCCGGTCCGCTGAATCGCCGACGATTCCTGGCTTGGACCAAGACGCTCCCCAAGGAACTCGAGCGGGCGAAAGGCTACTTTCGATTTGCGCAGGAACCGGAGCTTCAGGAATTTCAATATGCGTTGCCGGGACAGGCTACTATCACATCCCTCACTCTCTTGGATGAACCGGAGCCGGCGCTGGTATTGATCGGGCGAGGATACGACGTAGAACGTCTGCGGACTGAGCTCTTAGCCACGCTGGAAAACCAACCGAGGGCTTCGTGAGTATCAGGATCGAACGTCCGCTTCCTTCACTAGCCTCGCAACCGACTCCAACTTCTTCCTGAACCTAGGCCATCGAAGTAGTGCCCACGCGGCCCCTCCACCCAGTGCCCCTCCGAGTATCCACCCGCCAAGCACATCGGTCACATAATGCGCGCCGACATATACCCGGGCAAACCCGATCAGCGCAACGATCGGCCAGCTGATCCAGCCGGACTTGGGATAGAGGACTTGGAAGAACGACGCAATTGCTGCGGTGTTGGCCGCGTGATTAGACGGAAGACTAAACAAGGCTCCGCAGCCGTTCGGCTCAATTTTGACTGCTTCGGTAAGTGCCCGGCAAGGTCTAATCCGTTCAAAAACCCATTTGAGCTGTCCTCCGAAAAAATCGGCCAGTCCGACCGCTGCTCCCAGAACCGGGCCTCCCAACAGCGCCTCTCGCCGATTACTCCAAATCCAGTAGGCGATGGCGCAGACTCCTGGTACATAGAACATGCTGCGATTTCCGATTTGAAGGAAAAAGTGATCGGCAGTCGCCGACCGGCCTGCCAAGCCGTTGATCGCCAGAAAGAGAGTCTCGTCCACGCCCATGCGTGCGACGATAAAGCGTTATCCGTCACCCGTCAAGCGTCAACCGATCTCTTGCCTGATCCCCGGATTGACGAATACCGAGGGATGATCTTCATCGCGTACGGAAATGAATTCTGACCGTCAGCTCGCCGTCGACCGGATCGTCCCCTTTCATCTGGGGATCGAAGGTCCATTTGCCGAGTGCATTGACTCCGGCAGTCGTCAGCTCACGATGTTTACACGGTTCCAAGACCACCACCGTCACCTTCGCCTGCTTGGAAACTAACAGGCGAGCCTTCATCCAATCATCGAGTTCTTGTCCGTTGAGTGATGCAGGAATACCGGGCCAGGGTGTGGACTTGGCCACGGGACCCAATTGCTGATCTTTGTTGAGAGACAGTCCATGGACATGGACTTCTGGTAACTCGAGGACATCCTCCTCATGATCACTCTCATGTGTCGCGTTATCAACCCCCACCGCGAATGCAGCAGCGGGGACAAGCGCCACACAGAGCGCGCAGCACGAAACGATCTGTTTACCGACGAAACGTCCCACCAGATTCATAATAAAACCTTCCTATCAGAAGAACCATTGCCCGCGGAAGAAGAAGGAGCGCGGCATACCGGCATGAGACACGCCGAGACCGATACTGCCTTCACCTTGGTTGATGAAATACTTTTGATCCAGGGCATTCACAATATCGAACCCGAGCAACAGCTTCTGCCTATGCCAGGGCAATGGAATGACATGGTCGATCGAAACGTTATAGATCGTATAGGAAGGCATGTGCGAGGAGTTCGTCTTTGCGCCTTTCACCGCCGTTCGTAATCCCGACGCAAACAGGACCTGGCCGGTGAGGGTTGTTCGATCGAACAATCGGTAACTCAGGACCCCCGACGCGGTCACTGTCTGCATGTGATCGCAAAACACGCCACCAGGCGAATTGATGTCTCTGATCTCAGTCGCATCCAATAAGAACTGGCCTGATTGTAGACCATACCCTTTGCACTGGCCCCATGCGATGTTGCCGCGACCGGTCAGATGCTCCATAAACGACACCTTAAGCGCTGCATCGGCGCCTCTGGTCCAGCCCCGTTCATAGTTAAAAGAATTCAGCAACGGTGTTGTCCCAAACTGGCCGGCATCCAAAAAGTAGTGGGCCAGCTTGTAGTAACCGGTCAGCTGCAGGGTCGCCCAATCCGTCAAGGCGTGGGTGCTGCCGATCTGAAAGTAATGGGCCCGCTCAGCCCGAGGGAGATTGTTGGTGGTATCTTCCGGAGCAGCCTTTGTTCCCGCTGTATTCAACTTGGCAAAGGAAATCGTTTCCAGATTTGGAGGAGTAAGCATGCGGCCATAATACGCATGGAACGCATGGGCTGAGTTGTATCGGTACGTGACGCCGATCCGGGGGCTTATTTGGCCTTCGTCACGGAGGTACTGGACCGCATCGGCGCGGACACCGACGTTAATTGTCCAATGTTCGTTCGGAGTCCATTGATCCTGAATCCAAAACCCCTGCCGCCACCCGATCAGCCGATTATCGGCATTGCGAGGGATCACCCCTCCCGTCGGATTTCCCAACCCGTCATCGAGAAACGTAAACAGTCTCGTTTTATTGATCGCCTGAGTCCGATTGATCTGGAACCCCGCCTTCACCAGATGTTCCTTGCTATGGACAAAGGTGTAATCTAAACGCACTCCACCGGAATAGGCCATGCGGTCTTGGCTACCGGCCGAGAAGGGTTCGGCTGTATCCTGCACATAGGCCAAGACATTGAGCGGATCCGTCGTGAACGTAGCCCTCGTTTGGCGGAAATACGCAGCCAAACTGAAAAAATTGCGGGTGTTAATGTCGTGCCGCCACACCAACTGGCCGTATTCGTTATTCTCCTTCTGATTTTCATTCACCATTTGAGATGGCACCGGAGTAAATCCCGCGGGCAACAAACCGACAATCGTAGGGTTCGGTGTCTGCCCGGGAGCCGTGGGGATCTGATATTTCGCGACGGAGTTTAAGAACAGCAGAGTGAAGTTATTGTTATTGTCATGCTGATAGTCGCCTCGAAACAGCGTTTGGTTGCGCTCACTCTGGTCGTGAAACACGGAATGGCCGAGGGTCGGCGGATCGATGCCTCGATCCGTCGACCTCAGGCTGTTCAAAATATAATAGCGGAACTTCTGGCCGATCGTGCCTCCATACTCAAACGAAGGATTGATCGTCTTGTTCGAGCCGCCGAACATCTGGATCGACCCAAATACGGGCTTCGTGCCGCTCTTCGTCGTAATATCGATGAGCGCGGTCGTTTTGTTTCCCACATTCGCTTCCATCCCGCCCAACACGATATCGGCCCGCTCCCAGGCCCGCGGCGAAATCACATCGGAAAATGCGGTCGACACCGTGTCAGGAATCGGAACTCCATCGATGCGGTATTGAATGTTGCCATGCTCTTGGTGGATGTGAACCTGACCCAAAGACCCGTTCACTGCGCTCGGGATCGTCAACAGCAGTTGATCAAGATCGATGTTGTTTCCACGCGGAAGGACTTCGATTTCTTTTCGGCTGAGGGAATAGGTCTCGCTCGACGCTTTGGTCTGAATAGGCGGCAAGGGTGACACGACCACAAGCGACACTTCTTCGGTCTTGGAGAGTGTCAGGGTGACAGGCTTCGGCGGCTCTTCACCGAGCGTCAACACGACGTACTCGCTCCGGTAGGTCTCCTGCACGGCGCTGACGGAGTACGTGCCTCTATCCGGAACGGAAATCTTGAATTCACCGGCATCGTTCGAGACCGCGGATGATACGATTTCGCCCTCTTGACTCTTCACTTCGATGACCGCCTGCGGCACCCGCCGGAGATCCTGGTTTTGCACAACTCCCTTAATTGTCAGGTTTTGTTCGTTGTCTTGCGCTTGAACGACCAAAACCATTCCCCATGCGATTTCCAGGAGAATCATCACGAACGTCACACCTAACACACGTCTCACGACTAGGTACATCATGCCCCTCCTCGCTCACAAACCCATCATTAATGAACGGATGGATGAGGCGTACTTGAACCTCACGGCCTATCAACCATCCTGACTGCTTGGCGTGATGGATAAGCTATACTTGAGGGGGAGCGCGGGAAGGGCCGACAAGCGAAGGGGCCGCCGAAAGCAGAATGGATTCAGAAGGAAGTTCCTGGTGCCGCACAACGTCACAAACGGCTAATCGTGGAAGATCGAGATCAACCGAGCCGGCGATGTGGTGCTGAACCCACTGGCAGATGTCAGTGTCCGAATGTTCGTGACCATCCGAATCGGCCGTGGCTAACTCGTGGTGGACATCCTGGGCCGCGGCAAACGGAGCCAGTCCCAGGATGATGCAGATCATTCCCAATGCGACTCCTGCGCGGAGTAACGATGAGAGGGGTCTGAGCGTCATCGGAAACATGGCCGTAGAATAGGCATCCATGGTCAGAATTGCAAGAACAGCCGGTTCGGCGCACCCGACCAGCTTGATTCCCGGACGGGTCACTCGGTATGGACTTTTCGGGCGTGATTCGTTATACTGCTACCCCCGAAGATAGAGCCAGTTGGATCGCTCATAGAGCCACTCGGATCGCTTGAGAACGTTACAATTCATGAATAGACCGATCGACAATCAGCATGTTATTGAAATCAAAGCGTTGCCGTCCCCGCGCGCCATTAAGACCAAACTGCCTATTACCGATCAGGCTGCGGCACTCGTCGTCGAAACCCGAGAAGCGATTCGCCGAATTCTCCATGGGAAGGATCGTGACAGGCTTCTGGTCATCGTAGGTCCGTGCTCCATCCATGACCCCGATGCCGCCTATGAATATGCCGAAAAGCTCATGCCACTTGCCGATATGTTGCGCGACCGCTTCTTGATTGTCATGCGGACCTATTTTGAAAAGCCACGAACCACCGTGGGATGGAAGGGCCTGATCAACGACCCACACCTCGATGGGACCTGTGACATCGCGACGGGGGTGGAGTTGGCGAGGACCATTCTCCTCAAGATCAATCAATTGGGTCTTCCCTGCGGCACAGAGCTGCTGGATCCGATCAGTCCGCAGTACATCGCCGACCTCATCAGTTGGACGGCGATCGGCGCCCGCACCACAGAAAGCCAGACGCATCGAGAGATGGCGAGCGGCGTGTCCATGCCGGTCGGCTTCAAGAATGGGACTGAAGGCAGCTTGCAGGTTGCCGTCAATGCCATGATTTCCGCCAGCACATTACACCATTTTGTCGGCATCAACGCCGACGGCCAAACTGCGATCATTAGAACCATGGGCAACCCCGACCGTCATATCGTTCTCCGTGGTGGAGGGGGAAGGACGAACTACGAGGAGGAACATGTCGCTCGGGCTGAAGCCGCGGTCGCCGGAGAAGGCATCGCCCGTCCGATCATGATCGATTGTTCGCACGATAATTCCAAGAAAGATCACACGCGCCAAGGCTTGGTCGCTCATGAGGTTCTGAGGCAGTTCCGTGAAGGCCGTCAAACCATCATGGGTCTCATGCTCGAAAGCAACCTCAATCCCGGCAGACAGGCATGGAAAGAAGATGTAGCCCTCCTTCATGGCGTCTCAATTACCGATGCTTGTCTGGGCTGGAACGACACCGAACGTCTGTTGACCGAACTTGCCGTAGCGATTACTCCGAAGCCGGTTTCCTGAACTCTATTCTTTCCGACCATTGTAGCTCGGAGCACCAGACCGCTTGTTCGGGCCAGTAGTCCCTCACGGCCAATGCACCAACCCTTCGTATAGCCACCAGAGGCCGATCGACGAAAGCAACACGCCGGTCCATAGTTTGAAGTCAACCTCCGGCACGTGCTGAAGCGCGCCTTTTGCAGCAATCACCAAGCATCCCGTCCCCAGCAACGCCGCGGCCATTCCCGCCAATGCGGACCCCCACGCCCCGGACACCACAGCCAGCGCCGAGACGATCATGCAAATTTCGAAGGCCTCGATCGCGGCGCTTTTCGTCATGACCAAGGTCGCGAAGAAGTTGAACCTCGTTCCACCCGATTCGCTGCGGCTTGGAAACCCCCGCAGAGGATCGTCGATCCATCCCGGCCGTTGCTTATGCCGCTTCCGACGAACGGACTTGATCAACCACGACCCACCGAGCCAGAGCAGGAGAACGCCGACCACGCATTGGAAGAGATAAATGGGAATGCGCGCGAGCCATGGCCAGGAGAAATAAGCCGGGAGGGCGATGAGTAGATTTCCAAACACCGTTCCGAGGATCGCTTCCCCGACGGAACCGGTTCGCACCAGCGCAGAGGCAATCACTGCGGTTTCCAGAAATTCGACGCCGGTGCCGGCCAAAGACGCAACAAATACTTGGAGGTTCATAGAGCGAGTGACGGAGCCGCATCCGTCATGAACATCGCACCGCGCCTTCCGCGCCGGGCTGGAACGATGCAGAGAGGTATCGATTCAAAGCATCACGGTCGAGAACAGCTTCGCCCGGAGACAATGCCTGGACGGTAGATGCGGTGCGTTCGTTATGCCGCCTTCGCCCGGGTGTACCATAGCCCACCAGCGATTAACGCGAGCGTCAGCGCCTGCGGCACGAGGCTCTGCGCGGTTGGGTGGATGCCCAGCAGCGGGAATGAGAAGAAGTGCACCGCCGTCGTCTCCAACACACCCGCTTCTTGCAGGGCCGCAACACCGTTACCGACGAAGACGACGGCCATCAGCGCCAGCAGGATTGAGGTGACGGTGAAGAATGGCCCGATCGGCAGACGCACACTGTAGCGAAGGATCATCCCTCCAATCAGCATCAGCAGCAGTGCTGCCGCGACTATGCCCCACAGCACCGCGCCCTGCCCACCCGCGCCGGCCTGCGACCACAATGTCTCGTAGAATAGGATCACTTCGAACAATTCTCGGTAAACGACGAGAAACGAGATCCCGGCCATCGCCCACAGCGTGCGCTTGCCCAACGCGGTATTGATTTGTTCGTGGATGAAGCGGTTCCAGGCCTGCGCGTTTGAGCGGTTGTGCAACCACCAGCCAACATATAACAGCATTGCCGCGGCCAGTAGTGCGGTGATGCCTTCCGTCAGTTCGCGGTTGGCGCCCGAGATGTTCAACGCATAGCGGGCGACGCCCCATGTGATGCCGCCCAGCGCCACGGCTCCAATCCAACCGGCGTGGATGTAGGGCGTAGCATCATGCCGCCCAGTCTTGACGGTGAACGCTACGATGGCTGCAACCACCAAGATCGCCTCCAAGCCCTCGCGTAGCAAGATCACCATAGAACTCACGAAGGCCGCATTCGGCGATAGGCTGCTGCCGGAGAGCGCAGCAGCGGCACGATCGAGTAATGCCGTGACCTTCACCGCCTGTGCTGTCACGGCCTCGGACGGCCGACCCTCGCTGATGGCTGCGCGGAGCGCCATCATCTCGCGCTCGGTGTCCGCACGGAGCGGCGCATCAACGTTGTCCAGTGCCGATTCGATCAGCTCGAAACCTTCCAGGTAGGCCGCAATCGCAAGGCGTTGTGCACCTTCTCGGTTGCCCTGCGCATAAACCTTGGCTGTCTCGTCGAGCTTAGAGCGCGAGAAGGCCAACGGCCCCTGGGCTGGGACCGGGGTCTGCAGCGCCTGTGGCTGTTGCGTCAGGTAGGCACGCACAGCATCTATGGCCGAGTCGGGAGGGGCTTGCTCACCGGGCGCCATTGTCACCAGCGCACGCAAGCTTTCAAACACTGCTTTGCCCTCGCCTTGTCGCCACAGTGTTTCGCCTTTCGCCACCACTTCAGGATTGGCGCGCAGGCTACCGACGAAGAAGGCCAGCGCCCAGCGATCAGCCTCTGAAAATTCGATAAAGGCGCGCATCGGCGTACCGCGCACGCCAAGTGAGATGGTATTGTACAGGCCGTACAGGCTGCGCTGGCGCATGCGGACCTCATCGTGTAAATCACGAGGTGTCGGTTCCATGCCCTTGGCTAGAGGTCCGTCGCCGCGACCCTGGGTGCCGTGACACAGGGCGCAGTGTTGCGCAAACAGCTTTTCGGCCTGCTGGAGGGCTGGAGGTTTCTGTGGTGCCACGACCAGCTTCCACGCTTGGATCACGCCGACACGCAGCTGGCCGGCGAGCATGGAAACCTCATCACCCGGCGCCTTGGCATCAATACGCGTGAGCAGCCCATGAGCCTGCTGTAGCAGCAGAAACTGCTCCGGCACGGCGGGTAATGTGCCGAGAAGAATGACGGCCTGAGTGGCGAACTCGCGTTGTTCCGCGTATTCCTCGGCATTGACAACCCTACTATCCCGTACGAACTCTGGGTAGTCCACACCGACATAATCGAGCATATGGACGATGGTCTGCGCTTTTTCGTCGTCAGCCGGTGCCGCTACTGCAATGCCGTGCAGGTTCGTGGCCAACTGCACGAGCGTCAGCCACCACAGGAGGGAGTTCGGTAAAAACAAGAAGGTACGCATTGACCTCATCGCATCTCAACATTCTGTGTACTTGGTGCTCTCTCGTTCATGGTCTGCTGTACTCCATTGTGTTGGACGGCGCCACCGCTTCTCAGTCGCTTGCGGCGGTTCATGCTATGGTCTCAGCTCTATCACGGGTAATAACATAGCCTGGCCTGCTGGAAAGTATGTGTCAGTTACATATTGACGCGAAGACTAGTGTCGAACCAGTGATACCAGGCCTCCCAACATTGATGCACATCCAGTCAGCCCCATAAGCAAAATCGTGGGCAGTATCGCGCCTGTATGGGGCTCCATTGACATGCTCATCTCTTCGCAGAGAAACAAGGAGCGAATGACACGCGCATTTTGGCAAGTGCCTGTTCGACAAGTCAATGAGGACCTCAAAGTCCCGACGAGGCGTGATGCTCAAATCCGACCGGATGCATTCAATCTTCGATGACGATGGACTCGCGGTGGAAAACTCTTGACAGCGGACGGTAGCGCGATAAGCATACTTCCAAGGCGCGTGAAATTTAGGACCTGCCGGTTTTACCGAAAGCCTCCACATCGGAGCAGGACCGTACTGGACCGAGGGACCGGACAAGATCTACGAGAGTTCGAGATGATAGCGGTCCAACGTCGTGGCTTTATGACACGCGAGGTTGGAGAGCGACTTGTTGTAGTCAATGATGGCCCGCAACTCGTTTCCCTGCGCGGTCGCAAGGTCACGCTGAAAATCGAGCACAAAGCGAGTGGCGCTGAGTCCCACCCTCAACCGTTCCTGCTCGGCTTGCAGTTGTTTCTCGGCTAAGATACGTGCCGATCGGGTGGTCTCAATGCGCTTGAAGTCGGTCTGCACGCGGCGTACAGCCTCACGAACGCCGCGAATAATTTGGTGACGGATGCTCGCGAGGGAGATTTCGGCATTCTTGGCTTCCAATTGTCGCTTCGTATAGGTACTGACGGCAGAGCGGTTGCCGAGCGGGTAGCTGAACAGCAGGCCCGCGCCATAGTTGTAGAAGTTGCCGCTAAAGTTTCTCGTAAAGGACTCACCATAGTCCCCTCCGAGTCCGGTAAGGCCCATGGTGCCTTGAAACGATAGCGTGGGGAGTAGTTGGTTGCGGGCAAATTGTTTATTTATAGCTAAGTCCACAATCGTTGATAGGTCTTGACGATAGCGTCGAGGGTGGCCTGCTCCTGATACTCCCGGCGCTTCTTCAGAGCGGCGAAGTCCTGCTCGATGGGGTTAAGGTCGGGGGAATAGGGCGCGAGGAACAGCAGGGTCGCGCCCGTCGCCTCGATGAGCTGCGCCGTTTCGG
>JAICWG010000090.1 GCA_025934915.1 Nitrospira sp. | reverse complement strand
TTCAATCCGTACCCCATCCTGCTCAAACTGTTGGATCTGATCCAACGCCGTCGCTTGCGAAGTTATTGCATCTCGTGACGGCGCAACCTTGGGCTGCGGCAACGGATCGGCCAAAGCCTGGCTGGCTAGGAGAAACCCAGTTACCCAGATCCCGCTCAATCGCATGATCTCTATTCCCAACCTACACACCTTTGTCCTCTCCTTTATGGGCGTGCGCCACTATCGACCTTGGGCACCTCTACCTTACAGGCATTCTGATTTTTCGTAAGATAAGATTCGTAAGATAAGATAGGTCTGTGGATCTTGCCTAAGATCAAGCTTGCCAATCACAGGATCAACACGGAAAATTCCCCACAAACCACCGCCGAACATGAACCCTTCTTGCGTACGGTACAAATAGTCACCAGGGACAGCACAATCTCCACCAGCCCTGGTCACGATATTCAGGTGACGGGCCGGTCCAATCCCGTTTGTCGCCCCAAATCTCGTGGGACTCCCCGGATTGTATCCTATTATTGTTCGGGAGTTGTTCGTCCATGGATTGAGCACCCAATCATGCCCAAAGATCGCCAGTGAGTGCATACGAGGATGCCCACCAGGATGCGCCACGCGAAACCGCACAAATTCGCCCGGCATCGCTGTGAAAATGGGCGTCTCTGGCTCACAGGGTGGTGACAGGCATCCTGCATGCGCAACCCTGGAACTCAGCACATTTGACCAATTATATTCACCCATCACATCCGGTTCATCGGCAGCACTCGCCCCTAGTCGAGCCCAGAGCGGTTCGATACGATAGTTAAAGGCCTTCTGTCCAGAATCTTCAGCGTCATCCCCATTTCGGAGGTTCGGCAGCGGTTGTCCAAATTGTCGCAAGGCCAGCGCATCTTGATAGAGCAACACAAACTCTTTAAACCGTTGAAGCCCATCAAAACGCTCTTTACTAGACTTGAACCAGGAGGAAGGCGTGAGGGTTGTATCGATCCCTTTACTTATCGATTTCCTGAAACCTTTCTTTGGTTTTTCGGGGCATCGAAGTGCTTTCGTGGGATGCCCGTATCGATCGGTCTCGGGCTCCGGCTCCCACCACGTCACAGTTGCCATAGCCTCCTGACCTTGTGAAGTCACCTCAGTTTCCGAGCACTGCGGCTCGATAACCAAGGCGCCGATGGCTCCATGTGCAGGATGCTTAATGACATCCGCCTGATCCGTCAGCGGGATCACCCCAAATTCGATCGGCGTCCTGATCATTTTTCCTTTCCGCACAGTCAGGTCGCCGGCATACCAGCGGTAGGTTTTACTCTTCTTATACTGCGCACTCTTCCTATCTGCTTCATCTTCTGGTTCGACAGTTGAATCTTCGTTCAATCCGATATGTGCCCCGCCTAGCCGCCGTATATTTTGATCGACGAGTCCCGCATGCAACCCGACACGATTCGAAGAGCGCAGCTGGTTGAAATTGAATCCCTCGATGATTGGCGGCAACATATTATAGGACCAGGTCTTCTGCCAGGTGGGCTCGGTAAAGTCGTCCGGCATTTTCTTAGGCAGCATGTTGGTCAGCGTCACTTCAATGCAGTCTCCGGCCCGCGCGCGAAGAATCAGCGGCTCAGGCTTCTTCTCTCCGCTCCGAACATCCGGCACTCGATCATGCTCAACAAACAGGATCGCCTCAGGATCGGTAATGCCAAATGCTTTGTTGTATACCAACCCCTTCTCGCCCAATAAATCCTTCGCCATCCAGGCCTCGATCGAGAAGGTTTGGAGAAAATCTTTTCGAGCTGGGTCTGTACAAAACGCCTCGACAGGATCCTCGACTTCTTTTGGCGCCGCGGTCGTCATCGCTTGTGGCTCATCAACATCCGACTCAACCCGTTCATCAAATTCGGCGTCTCGAACTACCGAAGCGAAAGGATTTTTATCAGTATTGCCCGGCAATCGTGCCAGGACATGACTGAGATTTTCCTCGGCTGGATAGACCCGCATCAAACCCCACTGTCCATCCCAAAGGTTATCGATCGCGGATGACGCAAACAGAAGATCCGTTCGGCACGGCTCACTCTTTCCCTCTGACGACTCTGCTTTACATGGCTTTGTCTTGACCCCTGGGCCGAGTTCGCCGGGAGGAAGAGCGGATAGTCCGAGCATCCGGTCATTGAATTCGAAGTGCTCCGAGATGCCGATGTGCTGCGCATTGACAAATCCGCTGTCCCGGGAATCCGGCTGAGAAAGCCACCGTGCGCCCTGCATAGTAAAGACATGCTGTTCTTCTTGAGCTCCCTGAATCAGCCGAATCTGGACTCGATCGCCATCGTAGGCTTGGAGCAGAGGCGTGGCTGGATCACCAGGTTGGCGGCCGATCAATTCACCGACAAAAGGCTCCGTGAAAATCGGTGAGCCTTTCTTGCCTTGAAATCTGTGAATCCGCGAGCTGAAAACATGCGCCATGTCACCAACAAACCCATCTTTTTGAACAAAGCAGGATTTCTTGCTTGTGTCGCCCTTCGCCGGCAAACAGGACCAAGGACTTGGCACCTTGTCGATAAGCTCTTTAGGCTTGCTCCATTCCCCGATTCGGAGAGGAATCGGTTCGTTCCGATAGTTAATCAGCTGGGTTCCAGGATCTTTGCTAGAGATCGCTTCCGGCAAAGGAATCCTGCTTGGGATTACAGGGTTCAGCACTCCTCCTTCATCATGGCTCGGAGGATTCACCGGGCGAAGTCTATTGCCCTCTGGCTCATCTTCTTTCATGTCTGAGGTGTACACGATGGCAAAATCTGCAAAGGCAAGATTGAACTCCCTTCCGGTCCTGCGCCGGTTGATGCTGTCCTTGTGGTCAAGTTGCTGGCTGCATTCCACCGTCTTCATATTCAAGCAAGCTTTACCCTCGTCGCGAACAATGATGTTGGCAGCATACGATGTGGGGCCACCGTCTTGATGCTCCTCACCGCTCTTTGGATCCTTCACACGAACGGGCTTTTCATCCTCATCAATGCCGCCCATCTGGCGGCCGTCGAGGAAGTACCATTTGGAGTTGCGTGGTTCCACGACAAGGGCGGCATAGAAGCCATGGTGTTGATGCGAGCTTGGCCCGAAATGATCATGAGTAAACACCGTGCGCAGCGTTCGATCCTTCACTCCCTTGCCCCCCGGCTTGCCATTAAGGACAGGATCGGCCCACCATCGTTGGACCGTCGTTTGGGCCCCGCACCAAGGATTGTCTCGTGCAGCCTTCTGGCCCCACTGTTCCCAGCGTTCCATCCAATCCTTGTTCGGTTCTCCAGGATGACGAACCATTGGCGCCTTCGGACAGATCCCCCGTTTGTCATCAGACATCGCTCCTTCTTTCAGGAAGAGACGATGGGTCTTCGGCTCGAGTAATTTAGGCGTTTCGCCGGACCTGGACATATCAATGATGTGGCGGTTATGCGCTACAATCCGTTCGCGCACTTCATCCGCGGCCAGCGTGCCGTCCTCGTAATTCCACCCGTTTCCCGATCCATCCGACGATGTCACATCGAACTTCACAAGATGAATATGTTGTCCCATCACATCGGTCGGCGAATAGACCTGAAAATCATCCAGGTTGAGGTTGCTGGGGATCAAATTGGTTGCCTTGAAGACGACGCATTCTCCCGAGTTCGCGCGGAAGAACAATGGTTCGCTCGGACGTGACCCATCTAGTGTTGCTTGCACGTCTTCTTCCAGGACGGGAAAGCGCGCCTGTGGATCGTGCCAACCGGCTTTATTCACCGTCATGTCCATCTGGATGTAGACCGCCCGATATTCCCTTGTCATAACGGGACGCACTCGTCCGTTCTCATCGACGAAATGGGTGGGACAGGGGTTGGCGAATGGAGCACCCGGCTTACCAACATCTGAATTGGCACCCGTCTCCTTCGGTTTATTATTGTTATGATGATCATCGCCCTCCTTCTTGTTCCTATCGTTGCTATCATCACGTTTTCCAGGTCCGCTGACCCGGAACAGAACGCGTTGGCCTGGTGTATCGCAATTGATTCCCCGTTCAGGATCTATAAGGCAAGTCGGATAGCCAGGTGCATCCCAGTTGTATGCCGTGTGAGTCCATCCTGGACCTCCCGGTTTCACTGCCGCGCCATGCCCAGCAAGAAACAACTCACCCGCGTGAAATCGCATGGCCGCTTTTTCAAAGTCTTCACCGACTTCATTGAGTTCCTTAATCGACGCCTTCGTCAGTTGGCGAGCCAGCCCGAAAAATTCTTGATTTTTATTTTCGCGATACACTCGACGGGCCGTGTAGTCCGAGAGGTGTTTTCCGTCTTCATCTAGCAACGGTTTACCGCCTTTAGTCTCACGAGACGGAATCGAAGCCGCTCCGTTCTGCGCATCTTTAACAATATGGCTGGGTTCGTCGGCCTTGATACCATCAAGCGAAGTTCCGTCAGTAATGACGTGCCGTCGCAATGTCCCCTTATCCTCTCTCCCATCCAGATCAAGTGGTGGTTGAGGTGGTCGATGGCCTTTCTCGGCTTTGATATAGAATGGATAGCCTGCAAATTTCTTCGAGGGCATAGGTGGCAATGGAGTGCGAGGAAGTGGAACCACGGCCGGAGTTGGCGTGCCTTCTTCGATCTCATGATCAGGCAACCAGCGATTCTTGCTACCATCTTCAATGACATCATGTGTCCGCCACAGCTCCCACATGCCTTGCGCGAAATGAGGATAGAGATGGCAATGAAAAATGGAATCGCCCGGCCCAAAATTCCGATTACCTGAGCCGCCGTAATGCACTTCGTAGCTAAAGGTCGCGCCCGGCGAAATCGTTTGTGAATTGAGGTAGTGTGACGATGAATCGTGCTTATCTTCCACCCACTGATGCGCATGCAGATGGAATACGTGTGTCTCTTTTGGTCCAGCATGCATGTTGCGGAAACGAACCGGATCGCCAAGGTAGGAATGGTGGACATTGGAAGGATCGTCCGGATACTTAGCCTTCTTGATTAGCTGCCCTTTGTCGTCCCTCTCATACCCCACCACCATCGCCGGATCGCCGTTGACCCAGGATGTGAGAAAGAACTCCTCTAGCTTGCATTCAGCGCAGTCCCGCGCAGGACCGATCTTCTGTCGGTTCGCCACTATCATCGGTCCAAGCCCCGACGCGCCGTAGTTGATGCCCATCCCGTCCCGAAGAGAACTCAGCCCCGAGTTTTCATTGTCTAACTCTCGAAATGCCTGAACGGCCGTGATCTCATCGTGGAAGATAACCGTAAATTCTCGATAGGGCTTGCCGCAGGCGTTTCCTTCGCCCTGTTGCTCACAATCTTTTTCTTCCTGAATATCGATCACGGCGTTGAGATCTGAATGGATGATTTCACATCGCTCCTGTCCCTGCCCCTGTGACTCTCGACACGTCAGCATATTGAGAATGGGATCGCCTTCATGTAGACCATGCTCGAATGTTGCTTCATAGTTGATCATAGGCTGGTCATATCTCGTCCGTGCAGGCTTGGTCTTATCATTGTCATCTTTCTTTGTTGCAGCCTTGAGCTCTCGATCAGTCACCTGTGAGCGATACCACTTGGCACCCTTCGGCTGCACATTGATCGCTCCGAATAATCCTAAGCCCAGCTGTCCGCCATCTCCTTCTCCTCCGGCCGGCGCCCCCATGGAATAAAAGAAGTACGTCCCTTCCTTCTTGGCGTACCAGCGATAGATTCTGGTCTCACCAGGTGCGGCAAGGGCACACAGATCCTTCCCGAAATCAGCGAGATTGGATGAACACTTTCCAGGCTGCCCCTTCCATCCGTTTCTCCCGACATTGGCCCCTTGAGAATCGATCGAGTCGACGAGGCTTAAGCCATTCACGTGCATCGATGCATGGCGCGTGGCAGGCTCATCACTATCAATGACACCTTTCACTTCGCTACCCTTCTCAAGAACCTCTTTGGGACGAGTCAGGCGAAGTTCTGGGTCGTTTATCACCTCCTGTCCGCCTACAGTAGGGGCTAAAAGATTGGTGAAGGTGACCTGCAGACAGTCCCCCTCGTTGGTCCGCAACACCAACGGACGTGGTCGTTTGTCGGAACGGAGCTTCACATGACCGGCGAGGGCACGGTCTGACGAACTCGGCTCAAGCGGGATGGATGCTTCTACTTCATCCGAATCGTCATCCAGATCGCCATTGACAATATCCGGTCTTTCTTCCTTGCCTTCGCTGGTCTTGACGACGTCACGCCGAAGGGCATACATGATCCCGGCGGGATTAAACGACCCAAAGCGGTTGTAGTAGTACACCTGCTCCAATGCCACAACATTGGCCGTGATGATACGTTCACAGGTCGGTTTTACAAGCTCGTGCTTCAACGGTTCGTGCACCGGAGGATGCGCACAGCCCCAAATGGCGCTCGTCAGAGTGAGCAGAAGAGAAGTAATGCCATGCCGCCCTAACGGTATTCGCCAGTCTGTTCGCCTCGTAGCCTCGTCCAATTGGGATCGATGTGAGACGGGCATTGAGTAGTTCTGCATCTTCATCGCCATCCTTTCCTTCCTCATGTCAGTTCTTTTCTAAACAGCTTTACCCTCGGATTGGGCTTGCCTGCTCACTCGGCGCTGCTCCTGTTCACAAAGTGCAGGAAAAAAACCGCGCATCCGACGGTGCATCATTGAACCCTGGCCACGGATCCAACCTCCTGAGTATTAGGCCATCAAGGTTCCATCCTCGGGCGAGAAAAGATAAGCATTGGAAATTCAACGACGGTAATGACCCGCCCATATCGTGCGGCTCAGGATAGATATACTCTCCTATCGGGGCTTGATATTGGCCTGCTTGTAAACCGTTCGCAAAGAGCGGGAGGTCGGTCAAAGGCTTTGACTCACCCGGCAGAATGCCGGCGCTCGATTCTATTCTGGCGACGAGCTCGCGAGTCGCCCCTCGTAACGCTCCCGTTCTATCAACGAGTACCCCGGTGTTCTTATCAGCAGTGAAACGAAAACGACCGAAAGGTGCCGGTTTTGTCGCCCCGGGCGCGATAAGACGTAAAGATGGAGTGAATCCGCCCGCCCCATCCGGCGTGATATCGACTGCATAAATATTGACGGACCGACTGGGATCAGTGGTAAACCCTTCGACCCTGATCCGATCTTGACATTCTGCGGACCCACCCTCACAAATTGTGACATCGCCTTTGGTTCCAATGAGAATAGGCTCTACAGAAACATAAGCCGGATTTGTGCCGGGCGCTGTATAGATGCCAACGTTGACTTCAATGGTATGAACAGAAACGTAAGAGATGTCTTTTGTCGAATCGGTTGGGTCAGGATAACTCGCCATGGTCCCCTGGTAGGTAATGTAATCACCGACCATCAGAGGTGCCTGCCTGGTGGGGTCGCAGGCGGGATTACAGGCTTTGATCACGGCAAGCCCTGGTGTCCCCGGTAGATCCGAGCCAGTCATTACAAATGTTTTCAGAAGGTTGTGTGCGCCGTCATTCGCATTTGTCCGATTGGTTAAAAGACAATCAGGATCGCCACCTGGAATAGGTCGAGGGAGACACATAGGGTAGCCGGTGAGGGCATGAATCGTGGGATTGTCTTGATCGACTTGGAACCGATCATCTGGGAAGCGCGAATGGGGATTCGTGTCTGGAAGGGGAATTGGAAACTGCTGTTTATTGGATAAACCATATCGACCGGTCCCGCCTAGCGTCACTTCGGGATCGTTGATATGAATTCGAGCGTCTGAATCTGCGATCGGCGCGGTCGGATCTGCCCCAACATGCATCTCTCCAGTATCCGGATTGATGTGTTTAATAAAGCCAGCCCCCATATTGAGCGACTGCTGGGAGATATGGACTTGGCCCGCAATATACCGACAGGCCGGGCTACACACAATGTTGCCGTCCAGCGATGCCTCGAAGGCTGCCAACGGAGGCGTCGTATCCTGCAGGGCTAAACCGGATTGCCCTTGTACCTTGGAAATCCCCTTTGCTTCATCGAAGATTTGCCGAGGCGTCTTGTATGCGGCGGGCATCACTATGACCGAGTAGCAAGGGATAAGCACATCGATGCCGTTCACGGTCATTCTCGCGCCGATGTTGGCCGCAGGACATCCAGTGCCGATCGTTGGATCGAGGACGAAGCGATGAATGTGGCCCACCATCTGAAACGGAGTAACGGTTTGTGCGTAGACCGGCAGCGCAATCGCCATAATTACAAAAAATGCAACTACCGCTCCCATCGATGTAAAAACACGCTGTCGATACATGAGTTCTCCCTTCACATCAGATAATGGCTGATTGCGATTGGACGCTCTTTCAAATCAATGCTCTCTTGTTTCCGGCTGGACGATGCCATGAGTTGTTACAAGCTCCCCTGCCTCTGGATGTCCTACGTGATATCCCGGCCCGTCTTTTTATACTTCTCCACAATTTGTCGCAAGAACTATTGCAAGAACTTCCGTATGAGTTCGTATAAACCATCCTCGGCAAATACGTACGTAGTGGTCATGCAAACCCGGTACCACATAGCATTGCTAGAAGAACAGAGGAAACGTTTACAAGAAAGATAAAACAGCGAGAGCCGATCCTCGAACAAGTCCAGCACTTGCCTGTAAGCTGTATCTACTTAGATACTGGGGTGGATCGAAAAAGATGCTGAGTGGATTGAAAGAGATACCGCTGCGTGATCCAGGCTGGGACATCCTGGCTTGCCGGAGCGTCGCAGCGCTCCGCTATTGCAAAGAGAACCATGGCTGATGAAAGGACGTTCTACGGATTGCCTCATCTGCGCGTTTTCCCTACCGCAATCTCGCCACGGTCACTCCATCTCCTCCCTCCGCTCGATCACCGGGACGGAATTCCGTCACATAGGGTGAATCTTGGAGATATTCGCGCAAGACGGATTTGAGCCGACCGGTCCCATGGCCGTGAATAATTCGAAGGTACGGGGCCCCATCGACAGTCGCCCGATCCAACGCCGCGACGACCTGATCGAGTGCTTCATCAGCTGCTCGCCCTCGCACGTCCACCACTGTTTGCTCATCCAGCCCCAGTCCAGTACTCGTAGGGACTCGGCGAGGACTTGATAAGGATAAGGCTGGTCCTCTTGCCGTCGTGTCTGGTTCCTGTACAATGCCGATGAGATTCGACACACTGGCCAAAATTTCACCATCTCCGACCTTGACCCGCACACGTTTCTTCCCCTGTGGCGTTTCCAACAAACTCCCCGTCATGCCCAACCCAACAATTTCTACCGTATCGCCGATACCAAGTTGCTCAAGTGGGATCGGCTTGCTAGCCGGCACAAGCTCCTGCCTGGCTTTCGACTCCAACTCATGCAACCGCTGTTTCGTCTCCTTGGCCTTGATCAACTTCTGTTCGCGTCTCAAGGAATCGACGGTGGCCTGGACCTCTGCCCGAGCCCGTTGAAATTGTTCGCCGAGCTTTTTCTTGAGTCCACGCCGAGCCTCTTGCTCTGCTTCTTGGAGTTGCGCTCGAAGTATCTGTGCCTCCCGAGCCGCTTGTTCGGCTTCTTGCCTAGCTCGCTGTGCCTTCTCGCCATCTTCAGCCAATTGACGTTGCTTCTGCTGTAAATCCGCCATCAGCTCGTCGAGTCGCCGGTCTTCGTGCGGTAACCGCTTCCGCGCATCGTCCAAAATGCTGTGATCCATACCCAGACGACCGGCGATCTCCAAGGCCGATGAACCGCCGGGAATACCCATAAACAGTCGGTAGGTCGGCGCCAACCGCTCCACATCAAACTCCACGCTGGCATTCACAAAACCGGGTGTCGTTTGCGCCAGTTCCTTGAGCGCACCGTAATGCGTGGTCGCCACCACTTTCATGTTCAATTCGACGAGACGGCACAGAAGAGCCTCTGCCAGAGCCGCACCTTCTTGCGGATCGGTCGAGGTCACAGGCTCATCAAGGAGCACGAGTGCGCATGGTGTTAAGGGTACAAGTGACCTAGGGATGGAGAGGCTCTCGGAAAGGATTTGGATCATGTACGTCATGTGAGCGGAAAAGCTCGACAAATCACGGCTCAAATCCTGAGCATCCCCGATGTCCGCATAGAGATCGGTAAAAAGCGCCATCTCTGACTCCGGAGCACAGGGGAGATGCAGTCCGGCCCGCACCATGAGCGCGAACAACCCGACGATTTTGAGCGTGACGGTCTTCCCGCCCGTATTCGGCCCGGAGATGACAAGGACGCGGATCGTTTCATCCATGTGGATGTCGTTCGCGACAACCTGATCTTTATCTTTCGCGATGAGCAGCAACGGATGCCGCGTCTGTTTGAGCATGATGCGGCCACCTTTGTTCAAGATGACAGGGTTGCACTTCAGCCTTCGACTCATCTGAGCCCTTGCTCTAATCACATCACATTCGGCCAGCACCTCGATCCCTTGTTCAATCTTATCCGCGTTGGAGGCCACGAGCGCGGTCAGTTCCCGCAAGATGCGCTGCACCTCACGTTCAATCTCCAGATCCGCCACCTTAATGGAATTGTTCAGCTCGACCAATTCACGCGGCTCCAGAAAAACGGTTGCTCCGCTGGCCGACACATCGTGGACGATCCCAGGAATTCTCCCTCGCATGTCCGCCTTCACCGGCACGACATAGCGTCCTTCTCGCTGGGCAAAATACGACTCTTGAAGGACGTCCTCATAACGTTTGGAATGGAGGATCTGCTCCAGATGCTGCCGCATCTCCTGCTTCAGCCCCTGAGCCTGGTGCGTAAGGCGCCGCAGCTCCGGCGAAGCCGTGTCTTTCATGGAACCGTCGGATTGGATCGCGCTTTCGATAGCCCTCAGGATTCCGCGCAAACTTTTTGTGTCATGAAGCGGACCCAAGACCCGAGCCAGGGTCTTGGTCTCGACTGTACGAGACTCAGCATATCGCTCTACTTCCGCCATGAGGGCCAACACGACTGCACAGTCTCGCAACTCACCGGTCTCAAGCACTCCTCCCTTTCTGGATCGAGTCAGCTGTTCGCGAATATCGGGAAAGGCGAGCGTCGGCATCGGATCGCTCCCCTCCAGCAAACTCACCATCTCGGTCGTCTCTTGTTGACGCAGGCAGGCTTCCGCGAGGTCGCTCGACAAGGAAAGCGACCGGCATCGCGCAGCCCCCAACCCCGATTGTGCATGCTGCGCAAGAATTTCCAGTACCCGTGGCCACTCCAACGCCTGCGCCGCATGTTCAGATAATGTCTCGCTCACATGAGCCTCCTGACCCGTCTGACTTCATTTTGGACGTCAGGCAAGTGTCTTGACAAGAAGGAGAGGGCGTCGATACTATCATTGTTCGTGCTGTACCATCCGAGTGTAGTAAACCAATATATTTGCATGTAGAGGATTACGTTATGGCCATTCGTGTTGGAATCAACGGATTCGGACGTATCGGGCGCAACGTGTTGCGCGCTTCGATGGGTGACAAAGATCTGCAGATCGTCGCCATTAACGATCTTACGGACGCCAAGACACTCGCCTACCTGCTCAAGTACGACTCAGTACACGGCACGCTCCCGGCCAACGTCGAAGCCAAAGAAGACCAGATTCTCGTCGATGGGAACCCCATCAAGGTGCTCGCGATCAAAGATCCAAAGGAATTGCCTTGGAAGGCTCTGAATGTAGATGTGGTGATCGAATCGACAGGCCGATTTACCGATCGGGAAGCGGCCGGCAAACACCTGTCTGCCGGAGCCAATCACGTGATTATCTCGGCACCGTCGAAGGATCCCGATGTGACCATTGTACTCGGTGTGAACGACGAGAAGCTCGACCCAAAATCCCATCATATTGTGTCCAACGCATCTTGCACAACAAACTGTCTGGCACCGGTGGCCAAGGTGTTGTTGGAAACGTTCGGCATCAAGCATGGAATCATGACCACCATCCATTCCTATACCAACGATCAGCAATTGCTGGACCTTCCTCACAAAGACCTTCGGCGCGCCCGCGCAGCCGGCATGTCGATGATACCCACCAGCACCGGCGCAGCCAAAGCGCTGCATCTCGTCATACCGGAACTCAAGGGCAAGTTGGATGGGCTCGCCATTCGGGTGCCGACGCCGAACGTGTCGCTGGTCGACCTCACCGTCGAAACCGAGAAGGATTGTGACGTGGCGTCCGTCAACGCCGCCTTTAAGAAGGCTGCGGATGGCCCTCTGAAGGGCATTCTTAAGTACTCCGAAGACCCCATCGTCTCGATCGATCAAAAAGGGGACCCTCACTCGGCCACCGTCGATGCCCCGCTGACCAATGTCGTGGATAAGCGTCTCGTCAAAGTCACGGCTTGGTACGACAATGAATGGGGCTATTCATGCCGAGTCCGCGACCTGGTCAAGGTTCTGGCCGGGAAAACCACGACTCACTGATGACCGCGTCGGAGATGATCGGGCAGACTTCAGACAATTCCGTCTCACTCACTTAATTTCAATTTCACAATTCAGAGAACTTTCTGGAGGAGCGCCCGATGAATTTGCGCAAGAAAACGATCGACGACGTGCAACTTCGTGGCAAGCGGGTCATCATCCGCGCCGATTTCAACGTCCCGCTCGATGAATCGCTTCAAATTACCGATGATACCCGCATTCGCTCGACTCTGCCGACGATCAATCGTGTGGTCGACGAGGGAGCGAAAGTCATTCTCTGCTCTCACCTCGGTCGGCCCAAGGGAACCTTCGACCCAAAATACAGCCTGGCACCTGTCGCAAAACGACTGGGACGACTGCTTGGGAAAGACGTGGTCTTCGCTCCGGACTGTATAGGCCCGGCCGTTGAAAAGCTGGTCGCCAAGATGAAGGACGGCGATGTCCTCTTGCTGGAAAACCTTCGTTTTCATGCCGGCGAGGAAAACAATGACGGCGCCTTCGCCAAGGCTCTTGCCTCGCTGGGCGATGTCTTCATCAATGACGCATTCGGAGCGGCCCACCGAGCTCATGCGTCGACCGTCGGCATCACCCGATACATAAAAGATGCGGCGGCAGGCGCACTGCTCAAGAAAGAGATCGAATACCTCGAAGGCGCCGTCGCCAATCCCGTTCGGCCGTTTGCCGCGATTCTGGGAGGAGCCAAGGTGTCCGGCAAGATCGGTGTGATCGAAAACCTGGGTAAGAAAGTGGATAAAGTCATCATCGGCGGCGGCATGGCGTTTACGTTCTTGAAGGCGAAAGGCATGGAGATCGGTCATTCTCTCTGCGAAATGGACATGTTGGATTTTGCCAGAGGAATCGAAGACCATGCCCTCTCACGAGGGGTCAAATTTTACCTCCCTGTCGATTGCGTGGTGGCGGCCAGCCGAGAGGTGGGCGCTGAAACCAAGATTGTTCCGGTACAGGAGATTCCCAAGGGATGGTATGCCCTCGATATTGGACCGGCCTCCGTCAAGCTGTTCAATGAGGCGGTTCAAAATGCGAAAACCATCCTGTGGAACGGACCAATGGGTGTGTTTGAAATCGACGCCTACGCCAGGGGCACCTTGGCAATGGCTCACGCAATCGCCGATGCGTACGCGCTCACGATCGTCGGCGGCGGTGAGACGTCATTGGCCGTTCATCGAGCCGGCGTCTCGGAGAACATGTCGTTCATCTCGACCGGAGGCGGCGCGGCCCTTGAATTACTCGAAGGCAAAACGCTTCCTGGTCTCGCAGCGCTGCCTGACCGCCCAAACTGACACGATTCCTCAACGAAACCTCAACTCCTGGAAACAGAAGCACCGTGCGTACAGTCCTGATCGTCGGCAATTGGAAAATGAATAAGACCGCGTCCGAAGCAGTCGCCTTCGTTCGTGAGCTGAAAGACCGCCTTCCTGCTCCGTCTTCAACCGTCGAACTGGTCGTTGCTCCCCCATTCACCGCATTGGAATCGGTCCGCACCGTCTTGGGCCCTTCGTCCCCAATTCAGCTCGGGGCCCAGAATATGTTTTGGGAGGAGAGCGGCGCTTATACGGGAGAAGTCTCCGCACCGATGCTGAAAGACCTCGGTTGTCGCTATGTGATTCTGGGGCATTCGGAACGGCGCACCCTCTTTGCCGAACAGAGCAACAGCATCCAGAAGAAAATCCGAGCGGCGCTCAGACACGAACTCCGTCCGATCCTCTGCATCGGGGAATCGCTCGCACAGCGAGACAACGGTTCGACTGACGAGGTGCTCACGCAACAACTGCGCGAGAGCTTATCCGGCTTTACCGGTGAGGCAATGACTGGTATCACCGTCGCCTATGAACCGATATGGGCCATCGGCACAGGTAAGTCGGCAACGACCGAGCAAGCCGTCGCCGCCCACCGGACTATTCGGCGAGTCCTTGCCTCCACAGCCTCTCCCGCGATCGCCGACTGCATGAGGATTCTCTATGGCGGGAGCGTCACACCCCAGAATATTGAATCGCTACTTACCTCGGACCAGATCGACGGCGCGCTCATCGGCGGCGCTTGTCTCCATGTCGATTCCTTTGCTACAATTGCGAAGGCCGCTTCCGCTGCTCGACCAATCGGAGTTTAATTTCATGCTGTATACGTTGATTGTTATTGTCCATGTCTTTATCTGCTTTCTCATGATCGGAGCGATTCTTCTCCAATCAGGGAAGGGAGCGGAGATCGGCGCCGCGTTCGGCGGATCCAGTCAGACGGTGTTCGGCAGTCGCGGCCCCGCTAATTTTTTGAGCAAGCTGACGGTCGTTGTGGCGGCCGTGTTCATGGTAACATCGCTCACTCTTGCAATTTTAGCCAAGCAACGAAACGTCTCTTCAACCATCATCGATATGCAGCCCAAGAGCGAACCAACAGCTCCTCCGGCTACTCCGCCCGCTCAGCCTTCAGGGGATTCGCATCCTTCCGGAGAGGCTCCCGCGACTGGGCACTGACCTGTTCTTTGTCAGGCCAAAGCCACGCCATATTCACGTTCCATCCGCAAGCGAACGGATCACTTGCGTCAGCATTTCTGCGATGGGCGAATGTTGTGTGTCAAATAGGTCAGAGACTAGGCACAGAATCCAGAGGCACAGCCCCCATTGAGAGAAGATTTGCATTGAGATCCGACCGGTGGGTGTAGAGCGGCTTCCTCCACTGAACGGTGCGAATTGCAAGCTGCGGCAACCGCTCTTGAACCAGCCTTGGAACTGATTCATCAAGCAAAACGGTCACGCGGACCGACTCAGTTTCAACAGCGTAGCTTTCCAGACCTCCAGCACTTGTACGGCTTGATCACGAGTCACGGTAGGGAAGTTATGCAGAAATTCATCAATGGTAAGACCATCTTCCAGATTGGTAATCAGCGCATCAACCGGAACACGTGTTCCCTTAAATACAGGGGTACCGCTGACTGTCTCCGGATCAACGGTAATGGGCAACTGATGAAGTTCCTTGTCTTCAATCACCAAGGCCATGATCTTCCTCTCATCATTCGTTCTGCAGGACCGTCTTGCTATGCGCCAATAGAGACGCGATGTGTTGCTGTATCGCCTCTCGGATGTTCCGCTTAGCTTCCTCGATTGTCTTGCCGTTGCTAAAGAATCCGGGAAGGGTTGGACTATAGGCAGAATAGCCTTTGTCTTCCTGTTCTTTCTCGACAACAATTTCAAAGGTGTAGAACTTCATGGGCGTACCTCTGCTGCGAGTCGAAGCTCCTCTGCACGATCATCTGTAACGTCGCCTTATCCACCGAGCGTTGATTGTTCATGTCGCCGTCGCCTAGCCTTTCACGGCTTACTCTTCACATATTCTTCCAGCCGACGTCCGACGCCGACAATTGTCAGCCCCACAACTTCCTTGGCCTGTTCATCGTATCGAACGACGACCCCTTCCCCGATATCAAGGCCAACAGCGGCTTTCGGCTTGCCGAAGCTCAGGTAGAGCGTATCAGCGTCGTCATCATAGTCCCAATCCAGAGGCACATCTTTTCTTTCGAACACCTTCACAGCTTCCATATAATCCTCCTCCAGACGGCCGGACGACTGGTGAAATGCGCGGTCACAACAAAACCATCCCCGTCGCTCAACTCACGATACACCACCGCACAAGACTTCTGAGACAGCGGCGTTTTCGGATACGATTTTACCGCAATCAGCGTACCGCTATCCCCTTCTTGAACGCAGTCCGGCTGACTTACGGTTTCCAAATAGCAGTAGAGTTGGATCTTGTACCGCGCGCGGCCAACGTATCGAGCAAGGGCTCTGATGCACTGGTCGAGGGCGTAACCCCATCACTGCGCCCAGAACAAGATGAGCCCCCGTTATCAAATGCTAACGTAGCAACTTTGCGTTAGCTGTGAGAATGACCAACTTGCTCCCAAGAAAATCGGCGTCGTCCGTCACGAAGGTCAGAGCTTCCGTCCTACAGACATGGGCAAGTAAGAGGTCGTTGAAGTCCGACCGACCAGCTTGATACCGGCGGATCAGATCCGCCGGATCACATGAGGTAAAGCCGCTCTCGATTCGCGTGACAACCTGAAGGATACGTGCGCACGAATCCGCGATGCTCGCGGCTGTCGTCTTAAATGATGAACTCCTTCGGAACGTTTTAAAGTCCGAGGG
>JAICWG010000193.1 GCA_025934915.1 Nitrospira sp. | reverse complement strand
CTTGCTGCCACCGCTCCGGACAAAATCCACCACCCGTTGGCGCAAATCGGATGAACATCTCATACCCCCATGATCGCTAAAGTTCACCAGCAATGTCCATCAGTAATTGAGGGCTTGGCTATAACAGGTGCGAATTGAAACTTTGTGCTGCAGAAAAGCTGGGAAGACACAAACATCCCGACAGGATTGGTACAAGCGGGATGTTCTGATAAAGAGTGTACGGCTTCGATCAGAGGATTTGTCCATCCTGCATATGGATGATACGGTCGGATTGAGCGGAGAGTTTGTCGTTATGCGTCACGATCACGAAGGTGGTTCCGCGTGTTTTGTTCAAGGTGCGCATCAATCCGAACAATCCGTCCCCGCTGTGTGTGTCGAGGTTCCCGGTCGGCTCGTCGGCCAAGACCAAGTCCGGATTCTGCATCAACGCACGTGCTATCGCGACGCGCTGCTGTTCGCCTCCGGACAGCTCTCCTGGCTTGTGATGAAGGCGATGCCTCAATCCGACTTCCGTCAGAAGGGTTGTGGCATCGGCCTTGACCGAAGTTGGTTCGCGACGCTGTACGAGCGCCGGCATACAGGCATTTTCCAACGCCGTGAACTCGGCGAGCAGGTGATGGAACTGAAACACGAACCCTATCCGCCGATTCCGGAATTCCGCCTGCTGTGTATCCGTCATCCGAAAGAGGTCATGCCCGTCGAACGTGACCGTCCCGTCGGTCGGTTTATCAAGGGTTCCGATAATATGGAGTAAGGTGCTCTTGCCGGCTCCCGAAGCTCCCACAATCGACACCAGCTCGCCGCGTTGAATCTCAAGGTTAATCCCGTTGAGGACGGGCAGTTCATAGGACCCCATCGAAAAAGACTTATGGAGGTTTGTGACCTTAATCATGCTCAAGTGATGAGTTGTGAGGACTGAGGACAGTGACTCGGAATATTGGAATGGGAATTACGACTCAGTCCTCGGCCCTCAATCCTCAGTCCCGCGAATCTATTCATAGCGCAGCGCAGCGACCGGTTCCAGCTTCGCGGCCTGATTGGCCGGATAGACCGTCGCCAAAAAGCTGATCAGGATGGCGGACCCGGCCACGAGGAGCACGTCCTCGGCCAGCACATGAACCGGAATGGTGGAGATATAGTACACGCTCGGGTCGAACGTCCAAAACGTTTGAATCAGCCAAAGAAACGCATAGCCCAAGGGAATGCCGATGCCTGTCCCCGCAAATCCGATGATCAATCCGTTCAGCATGAAGATGCGCCGGATGCTGCGCTTCGTTGCGCCCATCGCCTTGAGGATGGCGATTTCTTTCTGTTTCTCCGTGACGATCATCGTCAAGGTGCTGACGATGTTGAATGAGGCCACGATCGTGATCAAGACAAGAAGGAGAAACATCATCGTCTTCTCCAGCTTCAGGGCGGAGAAGAGATTACGATTCATCTGCATCCAATCTCTGGCTCCATGGCTGAATCCCAGTTCCTGTTCAATATTGTGGGCGATCTCCCCGGCACGGAACACATCCGCGACTTTGACTTCAATTCCGGTGACGCTCGCGCCCAGGTTGAAGAATTTCTGCGCTTCGCCGAGTTCGATATAGGCAAATGACGAATCGTATTCGAACATTCCTGAATGGAACAGGGCGACCACGGCGAACGTTCGGATCTTGGGCACCATTCCCATCGCGCTGATCGGGCCGACGGGGGAGACCACGTTGACCGTATCGCCGACAAACACCCCCAGTCTCAGCGCCAGCTCTTTGCCGAGAATGATGCCCGGTTTTTCAACGGCGCGGAGGTCCCCGTGAGGGTCATCGGCCGGAGTCTGCATCACCTTCACTGGCGTGAGTAGGTCGAGCAGCTGTCCCGCCGTGATGTTCTTGGCGAGCTCGGTGACGTTGGCTTCTCGTTTTGGATCAATCCCGCGTAGGATGATTCCTTGTACCCCGCTCTGCGTGGTGAGTAACACTTGGCGGAACACAAATGGGGTGGCTGCGACGACGTTGGGCACCGTCTGGATTTTGTCGGTCAGGCGGTCATAGTCGGTCATGTGTTCTTTCATTCGATCTTGGACGACGATATGCGCGGTCGTGCCGAGAATCTTGCTCTGAATGTCTTCCCGGAAGCCGGTCATGATGCCGACCGTACCGATCAGCGCGGCCACGCCCAGCGTAATCCCGGCCACCGACACGAAGGTGTTCAGCGAGATGGTCCGGTTGCGGCGCTTGGCGCGTAGGTAGCGGAGTCCGACGAAGATTTCATACGGGAGGGCCACTACGATTTCTCTGGTCTGAGCTGGGGGAAAAGCACGACGTCGCGGATGGAGACCTGATCGGTAAACAGCATGACCAATCGGTCGATCCCGATCCCTTCTCCGGCGGTCGGCGGCATCCCGAATTCAAGGGCGCGGAGAAAGTCTTCGTCGACGAGATGGGCTTCTTCATCACCCGCCTCCCGCTGAGCCGCCTGGCCTTCAAACCGTTGACGTTGGTCCATCGGATCGTTCAATTCGGAAAAGGCATTCGCGATTTCCCGCCCGGCAATGTAGAGCTCGAATCGATCGGTCAGGCTCGGGTTCGTATCCTTCCGCCTTGCGAGGGGAGAAATCTCGATCGGGTAATCGGTAATAAATGTGGGCTGTTGCAAATTAGGTTCAACGGTTTTCTCGAAAATCTCGTTGACGATCGTGAACAACGATGCCTTCGGATCCACCGGCATATTCAGCCGTTTGGCGGTAGCCAATGCCTTCTCTCGATCGTGGAGTGCCGACGGGTCGAGGTGATTCACCTCGAGAATGGCTTGGTGGTAAGACCATCGTCGCCACGGAGGCGTGAGATCGACTTCCTCCCCTTGGTACGGAATGATGGTTTTACCAAGAATCTGGTGAGCCAAGGTCGAGACCAGTTCCTCGGTCAGCGCGATCAAATCCTGATAATCCGCATACGACACGTAGAACTCCAGCATTGTGAATTCAGGGTTGTGGATCGTCGAGATGCCCTCATTCCTGAAGTTGCGGTTGATCTCGAACACGCGCGGAAATCCGCCGACGATCAGGCGCTTCAAATACAGTTCCGGCGCGATACGCAAGTAAAGATCCACGCCGAGAGCGTTATGGTGCGTGACGAATGGCTTGGCGTTTGCTCCTCCGGGAATCGGATGCATCATCGGGGTTTCGACCTCGAGGAACCCTCGCTCAATGAGAAAGGTCCGGATGTCGGAGATGATATGGCTCCTCGTCGAAAAGATCTGATGGACCGAGGGGTTGGCAATCAGATCGACATAGCGCTGCCGATATCGGGTTTCAACGTCCGTCAGGCCATGCCACTTTTCGGGGAGCGGACGGAGCGCTTTACTGAGAAACGTCAGGTGATGGACCTCGACCGTGAACTCGTTCGTCTTTGTACGAAACAACGTTCCCGTGATACCGATCCAGTCCCCGAGGTCGAGCTGTTCCACGATGGTGTAGGCTTGTTCGGAGAGAAGATCTTTTTTGAGGTACACTTGGAGACGATCGGACCCATCCTGCAGCACGGCAAACCCGGCCTTCCCGAAACGCCGCAAGGCGACGACCCGTCCCGCGACTGTGCACGAGACCTTTTCTTGCTCCAAGGTCTCCTTGGTCTTCTCGCCATGCAGCGTGAGCAATTGTCCAGCCCGATCCTTGACTTCAAAGCGATTGCCGTACGGGGCGACGCCGGCTTCTCGAAGGAGCTCGAGTTTCTTGATCCGCTGCTGCCGCTGTTCGTTCAGTTCGTCCATCTTACTTTTCGCAACCCTGCTACAGGTCGTCTTCGGGTCCGCCGACCGGCGAAAGCTGATCGCTTCCTTTCCCCAGTTTCTTCTTCAAAAAAGCCTCGATGAATCCGTCGAGGTCTCCATCCATGACGGATGAGACGGTGCTGATTTGATAACCCGTTCGGTGATCTTTGACCAGTTGGTAGGGCTGGAATACATAGGATCGAATTTGGCTGCCCCACGCGATATCTTTCTTCTCACCGACGATCGCGTTGAACTCCGCTTCCTTCTTCTTCTGTTCCACTTCGAAGAGACGCGACTTCAAGATTTTCATCGCTCCGTTTCGATTCTGGAGCTGGGACCGCTCATTCTGACATTGCACGACGATACCTGTCGGCAAGTGAGTGATGCGGATGGCGGTTTCGACCTTATTGACATTCTGGCCTCCCGCGCCGCCGGAGCGAAAGGTGTCGATCCGGAGATCCTTTTCGTCAACGACAACGTCGATGTCTTCGCTCAGCTCCGGATACACGAAGACGGACGCGAACGAGGTGTGCCGCCGCTTGTTGGAGTCGAACGGGGAAATGCGCACCAAGCGATGGACCCCGGCTTCCGCCTTCAGGTATCCATAGGCATAGGGTCCAGTGATGGAGAGGGTCACGCTTTTGATGCCTGCTTCGTCGCCGGGCAACAGGTCCAGTATTTCCACCTTGAATGTTTTGTGTTCCGCCCACCGCACATACATCCGCAGGAGCATCTGTGCCCAATCCTGCGATTCAGTGCCGCCGGCACCAGGATGAATCGCCACAATGGCATTATTGTGGTCTAGTTCTCCCGAGAGGAGAAGCTCGACATGCAGTGCGGCGAGGCGTGGCTCCAACTGACTCAGTTCGCCAGCCAGCTCGGTCTCCAGGGTCGAGTCGCCGCTCTCATGGGCAAGCTCCAGCAGCGCATCCAAATCGCCCATTTTAGTCTCGATGTCGCGCCACTGCCGGAGCTCTCGTTCGATCGTCGCCTTTTTCCGGCTCACCGCTGTGGCGGTACGGGCATCATTCCAGAAGTGAGGCTGGCCCATCTGCGCTTCGAGTTCTTGTAAGTCGGACGTCATGTGAGCGAAGTCAAAGATGCCCCCGTAGTTCAGAGACTTGTTCCGCCAAGGCACGAACACGAACTTCCACTTCCTCTAACATGCCACGATCCTCCTTCTTCGGTTATGCCGGTGTGATTGCCGTCAGGGCTGGTTCCTTTGTGCGGAAGTACCCGAACAGAATCAAAAGCGCGCAGATTATAACACAGGCATGGGCAAACACATCGCCGTAATAGCTGTAGAACGTGAGGGCTTGTCTGGTTTGGATCGTTGCATACGACGCGTGCTCCGTAAAAAGCGCGGTCGCTTCGATGATCTGTCCGTACGGATCGACGAAGCCGGAAATTCCCGTGTTGGCGGCGCGCACGAAGGCCAAATGATTTTCCACCGAGCGAAAGACGACCATGGCAAAGTGCTGGGCGGGGGCCGACGACGGTCCAAACCATCCGTCATTCGTGATCGTCACCAGAAACTCCGCGCCGTTCGCGGCGAACTGACGGACCAAATCCGGGAAGATCACTTCGTAGCAGATCGCCACGCCAAACTTGACTGACCTGGCACCGATCGACCTTACTGAATCCCAGGATTTAGGGTTGAAGGAAAGTGTTGTCGGTCCTGGTCCCGCTTCAAAATCTCCGATTCCTTCGACGAGTTTGTCGAGGAAAAACAATAACGACGATTTGAGGGGGATATACTCTCCAAACGGCACGAGATGGTGTTTATCATAACGACCGAGAACTGTACCGTCCCTCCCCAGCAAATAGGCGCTATTCAACAGGTAGGGGCGGCGATCAGGATAGAATCTCAAGGCCGGGCTGCCGAGGAGGATCGGTGCTTGCGCGCGTTCCGCCCAAGCGATCAGCTGCAACTGATACTCTTTCTCCCGCTCGAAAATGAACGGCGTGGCTGCCTCGGGCCACACGACCAAGTCGGTACTGGTTCCCAGTTGGGCCGTCAGCCGGTCGAACTTCCGCATCGTCTCGTCGCGGAATGACGCATCCCACTTCACGGCTTGATCGATATTTGGTTGAACCACACCGACAGTAATGGAGGGTTTGTGATGGCCCAGATCTCTCGCACTCAGGACTGCCGAACTGTAGAACCATGAGAGCACCATGCACGCGGCGGCAGCGGTGAGCAATTCCCAGGGAAGCTTGACCGGGTGAAATCCTCGGAAAAATGGCATGATCCACAAGAACAGCTCCGCGAAAGCCACATTCACCAGGACGATGAGGAAAGAAATACCGTACACACCCGTGTGGTCGGCTACCTGAATCAGGTCTAATTCGCGATATTGCGAATAGCCGAGAAGGCACCATGGAAGGCCGGAAAGCAGGTTGGTACGGAACCACTCGAGTGTGACCCAAAAGCAGGGCGCAAAGAAAATTCCGTAGCGCGGGATGAACTCCCGCAACCAGACGACGGCGAGGCTATAGAGTCCGACATAGAGTCCTAGATAAGTGGTCAGCAGCAACAAAATTGCGTAACTCACGGGTTCGGGAACCTTGCCATAGGTCGTCATGGCGGTGACGACCCAGGCCATGATGCCGGTGAATCCGACGAGACCGCTCAGCCAGCCGATCCAAAAGGCCTGCTGTCTGGAGCATTGATCAAGCGCGAGATGGAGGGGAATCAGGACGACCCAGGCCAGCAATCCCAGGTCAAACCGTGGAAAGCAGAAGGGCAAGAGCAGTCCGCTCGCGCAGGCGAAGAGGATCTGGCGCGAACGAGCTCGGTCCATCGTGTCGTACCTTATCCAAAAGATCCGAGGACTGCAAGAGAATGCTCGAACAATCAGCGACTTGGGAAGATCTCCATTCTATGTTCAACAGACCAACGATCTCGATGAACTTGTCGTTACACATTGAGATGTGTAGAATGAAATGTAGTCAAGGGTACAGGAGAAAAGGAGAATGATCGATGGCGACGAATCTTGCTATCGACGACAAGCTCATTACGGAAGCCTTGCTGATCGGTCAGCATAAGACGAAGAAAGAAGCAGTGACCGTTGCCCTGCGTGAATACATTCAACGCAGGAAACAAGCGAAGATACTGGACCTACAAGGCACGATCGACTACGAACCCGACTACGACTACAAGGCATTGCGACGAAAGTCTCGTGCTGCAAAGTCGTGATGGTGCTCATCGATACCTCGATCTGGTCGCTGGCGCTCCGTCGTTCGTCATCTGCGCTCAACGAGACTCAAGTCCATCTGGTTGCCCGATGGAAGGAATTGGTCCGTGATGGTCAAGCAGCTCTCATCGGTCCCATTCGCCAAGAAATGCTTTCGGGCCTCCAGCAGCGTGAGGCCTTCGAGACATTACGAACTCATCTGGCGCCTTTCGACGACGTGCCACTCATGAGGAATGACTACGAAGAGGCTGCTGGGCTTTTCAATCTGTGTCGCAGCCACGGGCTAACGGGGACGGCGATTGATTTGCTGATCTGTGCCGTTGCTTGCCGCCTGCAGACGCCTATTTTTACGATAGATCAGGATTTTCTCCGCTATCGGAGGCAGATTCCGATTCGCCTCTACGAACCGCGTCTCGCTTTTCAGGGTGAGAGACTCATCGACTGAGCGCGAAACTCTGCACACACACGAACAATCAGTGACTTGAGATGCCGACCACGTGCTTTTTGCCGGTGAAGGAAGTATTCTACCTGCTTATGGCAGCGACGCCGTCACCATCAAGTGCCAGCTCAAGTCAAGCGCTTGCTTCGGGCAAATTCGCATGAAGTGGAAGGGGAGGCCCTTGATCTATCGCTCGGCGGCGCCCGGCTCGAAAGTTCTCTCGATGTCCAACCGGGAAAGCAGATCGCCGTCAAACTGATTGTCCCAGGAGACGACACCCCGATTCTGATCGAACAAGCTCGGGTACAATGGACCATCGATCGAACGTTCGGGGTTCGGTTTGTGGAGGTACGACAGCAAGAAATGAATGAATGAATTGGAGCAGCTGATCGATGAATGCATCGCACTTGATGAAGGGAGAGAGGCATGAAACTCGTGAGCAATCCATCTGAGACTTCGGCCGACGACCCGCGCCGCTGGATTGGAGGCGAAGCGACCGTCGGTTCCCAAGCCCGCCGATATATCCGTCGCCAGGCGAGACCACCGAATTCTTTACGCGGCGTCATCCTCGGTCTGACCTTCCTCGGCGGCCTCGCACTCGGCAGCTCCTTCTGCCTGCTCTGCCGATCAAGTTCAAGCACTAGGTTCAGGACTCATTAGGCTCAGGACCTATTAAATTCAGGGTTCACCAACCAGACCAACTATGATTCACTTGTGATGGGAGGTGCCGCCATGAGTGAATGGTTCCTGTTGTCGAAGAAGGAGTTTACCCGCATCACCCCGTACGTTCCCTTGCCT
>JAICWG010000152.1 GCA_025934915.1 Nitrospira sp. | reverse complement strand
CACGCCCCCGTAGCTCAGTTGGATAGAGCAGCGGTTTCCTAAACCGCGGGTCGTACGTTCAATTCGTATCGGGGGCACCAATTTTCAACAACTTACATCGATCTCAATGTCTATGACTCTCTGACTGTGCTCAAGATTGTGCTCAAATCACATCAATGGAACAGCCGATTCTAGATATACTAAGCACATCGAAGTACCAGCACAAGTTCCCGCCACGCGAAAAAGTACACCAATTAAAATCCGACCTGGCCGCCAGAGGCATACTACTTAGTGGCACAGCAATAAAGTTAATCACTGAGACCTACTGTTCAAGGGCTGAATCGGTCTTGAATGAATTTACAGAACATGTACTCAGAAATCGTTCTGCTCTTGGGTTAAATTCCCAAGACACAATCCTAGAAGCAATTGGCGAAGCGTTTACCAACGTCATTGTTGAATCCAGAGGATGCGCCATTAGCGAGTTTCCCACCGAGGAATTCAAGAAGTTGGTGTTGGACCACTTCAATAAAACGAGTGCTCCTATCTTGGAGCATTTACAGAGGAAAGCCCGACAAAAGGATTTGGACTTGGGAGGCAAAACGAGCTCGATTCAGATCACCGGAAGTCAGATCGGAAATCTCGTACTCGGTTCGGTGAATCAATCGGAGCTTAGAGCCACAGTTGCCGAAATAATCAAAGAAGGCGGTACGGGGGCTGAACTAGGGAAAGCACTTCAAAGCATGGTTGAAGTTGTCGGAAAGATAACTGCCGACAGAAAAGCTGAACAGGCTGAACTTTTCGACCTACTGAAAGGTTTGTTGCAACAAGTCAAACTGCCCAAGCAGGATCGGAGCCGTAGCACAATCAAAGTGATTTGGGACCGTGTCCTTGAGATAAGTCAGGTGAGTAGTGATGTTGCTCAGGTAGCTCAAACAATTCTTCCGATGATATCCGCTCTTCTGGGTCACTAATGTAGTGTTGCTGGAGACATATTGCCGCCTCTAAGAGATCTTTTTCATTCACGATATCGTAACGATCGAAGACCGAACGGGTTTTGTGTCCTGAAATCGTCATTGCGACTCGCTCACTGATACCAACCCTCACCATATTCCGAACTGCTGTGCGCCGTAGGTCGTGAAACAGCTTCCCCTTGAGACCTACCCGTTCACAGGCTTTTTGCCAAGCTGACTTCGGAACCCGCTGAAGCCGTTCCCCTCGGAAATGACAAACCCAGGAACATGATGGATAGCGATTAAGCGTCCATTGCTTCCACTGCCACAAGGCCTCAGTGACTTCTTTCACAAGCGGAATGAGTCGGCCTTGGTTATTCTTCGTCGTACCTGGCTCTAACCGGATCAAACCACGTTCAAGATCAACCTGTTCCCATCGCAGCATCACGATTTCTCCGGCCCGCATGCCGGTCCAGTAAGCAATGATCAGCGGGATTTTCACATGATCTGGCAGTACGGCTCGGAGAAGCTGGTATTCCTCGTCAGTAAAGAACCCCTGTCGTACATTGTTTTCTTGCAGATGGGGAATATGGGGCGTACTGATCACAAGCGGGGGCGTCGCCGCACCGTCGATCGGCTACAGCGCAGTTGTCTTGCCATCTCATGCAGGCTCAAGCCACTGCTCTTGAGTGCAGTCAGTTCATGCTGGTTCACGCGCACCACCGGCCTCCCCAGTCGCTTACCGCGTGCTTTCGCCACGGCTAACCCTGCCTTGACACGCTCCCGGATTATGTCGCGTTCCAGTTGGGCCATCGCGCCAATAATGATGAACATGGCCTGACCGATCGGCGTCGCCGCGTCGAATTGTTCCTGAAGGGAGATAAAATTCACATGTAGTGATCGGAATTCTTCTAAGGCTTTCATCAGATGCTTCACCGAGCGGGCGAAGCGATCGAACCGCCAGACCAAGACCGCTTGAACGGTCCCTGCCCAAGCCGCTTTCATGAGCCGATCAAGTGCCGGGCGTCTCTCTTTCGCCCCTGAGTATCCCTGGTCAATAAATTCGCCCATGATGGTCCAGCCTCGATTCGCCGCATGAGCGCGAAGGGCCGATAATTGCAATTCGGGATCTTGTCCATCGGTACTCACACGGGCGTAGAGAGCAACGTGCATGAACCACCTCGTTTGAAAATGAGGACATACTCGTGAAGGGTTGGAATAAAGCGGGTCGGTCCATATCGAAAATGCCGCGCTCGTCGGGCATGGTCGCCTTCTTTGATCAGAATTGCCTCAAGGGGCAATACTCGCCACTGAATCACGTCGGCATGGATGGAATAGAACACACCGCTCTTTCGGCCATCACCGATCAGCATCACCAGGTGTCCCTCTGAAGCGAGCAAGGTGTGTAACCGGGTCAACCCCGTGTGCAACCGATCAAGATAGTCCGTCATGCTGGTTGCCGTGGAAAGATCATTGGGATGGTTGCTGTAACGAAATCCCGGCCAGTACGGCGGATGCCAGAACACGAGGTCGAATAATCGATCGGGCAGTACACCGGAGAGGAGATCAAAACCTGTCCTGAGGTCTCGCCCCTTATAGTCGAGGGCAAAATCTGCACAGACCTCCCCGGTTGTGCCTGAGCCTTCCATCGGATCGAAGACCGACGTGGGTTTGAGATAGTCGAGGAGGTCTACAATCAAGAACCCTGGACTGTTCCCCATGTACCCGGCCTGACCCCACGGCCCTCGATCGGGATAGCGCAAGAGAGAGGTCAGTCCGGACCGGGATTGCAGATGCTGCCGGATCACGGCTTGCCGCTCAATCGCGTCACGGAGTGCTCGTTCAATGGCGAGCCGATGGAGCCCGGTTCGTTCTGCCACCTCAGCCACCGACTGGCCTGATCGCACAAGCCGCAGCGCCTCTCGTTCACGGCGCTGCCGGTCGGTCTGTTCCTGTTGCCGGATACTAGACTGAGGTTTCATGGATGCCATAGCCCGCCAGGTCATACCATCGGCGCGTTCTGATCGCCCAGGAATCGATCGTACGGACGACTGAAGCCCAAGTTTCTTGAGTTCACGCGCCATCTGCATCGGAGAATCAAAGGGCTCTGCCCGCCCGTCCTTTCTAAACATGCTGTTGAGCACTTCGCAGAATTCAGCCGGAGTCAGTAGGGGTTCCTCAATCGCAGCCCGTGACAACCAGAGTTTCAAGAAGTCCTGATCAAGCTCCCCTCTTTCCCGATCGCTGACTTTGGGATTCCGCCTCGTCGATGCCATGATGACCGCTGGAGCTGCCATGGCTAGTGCCATCCCAGAGCCTCCACGCCGGAAGAGTTTGATGAATACGATCACGGCCACCACGGCCAGCACGATCAGCCATGCCCGCAGCGCGAGCCGTCCCCAATCCATTCTCTCTGGTCGGTGAGGCACTTCCCCGGAGTCGCATGTTGTTGGTTCATCCATGGGTGTGTTCTCCTTTCTCATGGTTTCCGTTGTCCTCGTCATCGTTCTCACTGTCAGAATGCAGGTCACACGTTTTTGCCCCCTCTACACTCGCGAATGCCTCAAGCGCATGACGCTTACAGAGCGGGAGTCCTCCATACCGTTGCCACGTGCCTTCCTCACACGAGTGACAGCGCTCACGGCTCCCGATCTCCCGTGGACCCATGCCGGGCAATTCGATCGGCCAGCCGGTGGAATCCACGCCCGTTGCGGTGGGGAAAATGTTCTGGGTGTTCCCACTGTCGGAATTGATGATCTTTTCCGCAGCATTCCTTGTGGGGACATTGGACACCTCATGATCAACGATGTTCCCTTGCTGATCAGCGCATAGAACCGGGCTGATTTCTTCACCGGGATCATTCCGGTCATTTTCTGGGGTCGTTCTGATGATCGCGATCTGGGCATAGCCGGTTGCGTCGGAATTCGTCGCCTTAATCCCCACGGCCAGGAGGTTAGGGAGAACTTCTTTGATCCGCCGCCATACCCACCGCGCATCCTTGGGCCATTGACGACTCTTCCGATCGACTGCCGCCGCCTCCACAACTTCGTCGAGTTGCTTGAGCAACTCCTGGGGTGTTCCTACCCAAGACGACCTGCCCTCCATCAGCTTTAACAACGCTTGAGCAACGGGGCTCGCCTGTAACGCCTCACTGGTTTGAGCTCTCGTGTTCGCGGTCAACGCCGTCAAGAACGCTTGCTCCGAGGAACCGAGCGCTCGGGCGACTGCCGCACCCCAATGGGCAAAGTCCGCCAGACGCGGATAGTGCGTTACCTGCACACGGTCATGTAGCGCCATAGCACGACTCAAGGCCGTGAACAGCGCTCCGAGGAGTTTGGGCTTTTCTGTCTCGAAGTGATCCCAGAATTCACGCTCGGTGCGCCGTTGCCGGTCTGGAATCCGTTCAAGAGGAAGAATTAGCGCGCGGTCGAGTAGATCAGGCTTTGAAGGAACTAAATTGATGCCGTTCAGACCGATACAGCGCAGAAAGCTGTAGAGCATGTCCTCGTCATCAGAAAAGAGTTCCCGCTTGGAAAATCCTTCTCCCGTCACACACCGACAGATGGCATCAGAGAGCCAATCTGGCAGCGTGGTGAGATTGTCAAGGAACAGGGCCCAATGATGCGAGGCAACCTGCACGAACTCCCGGAGACTGTCCTGGGGGCCAAGTGTAGGGGTGATACTGGGATCGATCAGGTGTCGAATGACTTTGAAGAGCGTTGATTTTCCGCTGCTCTGCTCGGCATGCACACAGAGGACAGGATGCGGAATGTTCGGCACCACCATCACCACGACTGATACTAAGAACAATAACTGGGCAGGACTGAGTTCGGTACCAGTGCCAGAGATGTTGACGAATCGCAGGAGGTGTTGCAGATCCCCTTCCGGTACGGGTCTGACTTGCGGGCGTTGATGGCTATGCCGTTGAAACAAGAGCGGAGGTTGAGCGATAACCTCCCACCCTTCCGGCGAAATTCGTACCGCCGCCTCCCCAAGGTCATACCAGATGGCTCCGTCATGCCACGCGACACGATTCCAGAGCCGTTGTTCTGGTCCGGTGAACTTGGCCTGGGCGGAAAGAATATTGATTGCACTTTGGAGCCCTTCGCTAGTCGGAGCCTTCTCCTGGTTTAGCCAAAGTTGATGGCCAATCCATTCTCGAAGCTTCTTGCTGTGAACTTTGACTACCTCCCTGTGGCTACGAAGCGGAACCCAGGCATAGGCTTCCTTGAACTGATCATGAAAAAGCATCACGTCAGAATGTTCACAGATCCGGATCAGCTGATCCGCACAACTGATTCTCCCTGGTTTGTCGTCCCCTTCTGATCCATTGGGTGTTTCAGTCGATTTTGCCCTAGCACCAGCAGGGTATTTGGCAATGCTTTGAGCAATTTGCTTCACCTCCTATTCAGAGAGCGGGGGATCGCAGTGCTGGCGATTGTGCGCCTTAAGCGATTGAAGGATCGTCGCTTCGTCGGCTCCGTGCCGACGCATGGCACCTGCGATGCGTGCTAAGGTCTTGTTGCGTTGTCCCTGGTGAATCTTTCCAGGGAATGTTCCTGTTGAGGGTTTAGGAAGAGACTCCACCCTCTGGATAAGTTGGGCACGAAGCCAGACCGGGAGAGCCGCGAGTACCACGTCATCGGGGTTCCTCAAACTGTTCCAACGATATCGCTCTCCACTCCCGTGAGTACTCGGAGGAGCGACCACGTATCCTCCATCGGCTTTGACATCGACCCCTTTCACAATTGGCTTCGATTTGACGATCCCGCCGGGATGTTGAAAGAAGAAGTGGTGTCCCCCGCCGCCCGTGAGTGACTGAATCGTCTTCGGCAAGGCTCCATTCCGCCCTTGAAGATCCGTTAGGCTATCCGCACCTCCATTGCGAGGATCAATGTCCAAGACGACCAGTCCACTCTGGTTCCCTGTAACGATGCCTACGTTGGCATCTGGCCAGAGCCTCCACCAATCTTGAATCTGAGCCTCCTCTACCGTCGCATCCTTGAGGCCATGCGCGGTACGAGGATGCTTCCCGATCGATGAGCAGGCAGCTCTACCGCAGGAGCAGTGTCCGTCTTGGACGGAATGGATCGGAATGACTGGCCACCCTCGGTGAGCATAGATGAGGGCCGCGTCAAGATTCGGAGATGCTTCCCCGCTCATTTCTTCCTCTTTTTCTTCAATCCGACTTCCACCATGACCCGGTCAAACCATGATCGCAGTGCCTCAAGAGGAGGCTCATCACTCCAAATCCAGCCATCTTCCTTAAAGCGATCTAAAGTCGTCCGCGTGGCGAACGTTCGGGTCTGACATGACACACAAACCCAGTAAGGTCGGTCACGCTTATCCAAGTTCACGTCAATTTGAGCGAGACAAAACGGACACCGGGTCCGTAGGTCCTTACGTTGATTCGTAGCTACCTCAGTGGTACCTTCAGTATTCATGCAATAATCTATAGAGGCTTTGCCTTATGCTTCCTAGTGATGGAAATCCCAAAAAGGCCTCATTTTCCTCACCTCCTGCGAAAATACGTGCGAACAAGAGCCATTCTCCCCGCAACTACCCCAGACGCATGTCGTTGGACACAATCAGGAGTCCGGAGCAGGAGCCATCGACACTCCAGGGCTGCGTCGCACACAGTTTTCCCGACACGAACCCGAAAAAACTCGAACGCTGGATTCAGCGTGTAACCGCAGAGACCTCTGTTGAGTCGGAACTACTGCTTTTCGCAGTGTTCTTGTGTGCCGTGCAGTTTCGCATCGGACACTCTGAGGTCCGCACGGTTCTCGGCAAGTTATGGACTTGGTTGACCGGCCACCCTCGGAGTATGAAGCATGAACTCGCTGAGCTTGTGATCGAAGCAATTGAGCCAAGCTTGGCGAAGGCTACAGAGCGGAGAGGATGGCAACGAGGAGTGTCAGATGGGCTCTATATCCGAAAGAAAGGAGCCCCACCAAAGAACAGAGGTGCATGGGTAGCCGGACTTCTCGTGGACGATCGTCTCCGGAAAGCTGAAGCAAAAGGGAGAGCCGCACCTCTGACCGCAGCACTTGTTTCGGTGTTACTTGGCCGCCAGGTGGAAGTGAACGAGTTCTATCGTTTTAGAAAACTGGTGGAACAGGGACACGTGCAAAAACTCGCCTTGGAAATTACTTCCGAGTATGAACACTGGCTACAGCAAGATTCAATTCGTGCCCGAGACACGAACTCCACCATCACCCAAAGCACCCCAAAATGCAACTCGTGGAGGATGCGACATAAGCCACTGACTGTTGTGCTACAGGATTTCCCTGGCGAACAGTTAGCCCATATTGCCCTAAAAAGAATTCCCCCTACTCTTTGGGATCCACTTTGGGGACCAGAGTACGCATAAGCAGGAATTTCATTGAAACGATACCCAACAGCCGTTCATGCGGGTGGTCCACAATCCCGCCCGATATGTCATTCGCCGACGAGAAATATTTCAAGAGGTTGCGTTTCATCTCAGGATGGTTCAAAAAACAAATGATTCCTGTACGTGGAAATGAATGGAACGCTTTTACGAACACTTCAACTCCCTAGTCACCGAAATATTCTCTAAGGCTCCGGCAATCGCTGCCAAAACCGAAGAAGAGGCGATGTACAAGGGCCTTCTAAATCTTTTTTTTATCAAAAGCTGGAAGACTTTTCAGGGAATCCACATCCTTTGTCAACACAAGCTGGCTGAAGACGCTGCAATCCTTGCACGATCCTTATTCGAGTTGACTGTTAATCTCTTCTACATTTCTGCTGACCCATTGCCACGAGCAAGATTGTTTTTGGAGTATGACCATGTACAGCGAAAGGCTTTGTTAGACAAACTCTCAAAAGTACCTGATGATCCATGGACCAAAGGGATCTTGGAGAAAGGGAACTCGGAAGCATTAAGGGATTTGCGGATGGAATATGCGAGGGTAGAAAAGAATTATCCAGACAAGTATCATTGGTCTGGGAAGAAGCTTCGTGGAATGGCAAAAGAAGTTAATCTGGAACTGCTCTACAATTATCCTTATTCGATATTTTCAAACTTCGTCCATAGCAGCCCTCAAGCGTTACGTAAATTTATCCGTTCAACCGGGGCGGAACTCGAAGTTACGCTACACTCTTCTGCAGAAGATGAAGATATAGAAATGGTCTGGGGTTTCTCTTGCGTGTGCTTCTTGCTGGTTCTAGATAAGTTTTTGATATTGGGCTTGGTACCCAAATTGCTGAACTACATGATCAGATTCAGAAGATGGTTCACCTTAAGCCGTCGCAGTGAGGAGCTTTGCTCAAAGCACCGAAAACAGTTGTTTCTGACTCCCTCTCCCAGAGGAGAATAATGTCGAAGATGACAACGGGTTCGGGTTGGATGTCTCGGGAGGATTTTGAACGAAGGGTCACGCAGGGGACTGAGGCACCTGGTACGATGTCGCCAGGCACCTCAGTAGATCTATCCCCGCCGCTATAACGCACTCAAGAATGCAGCGAGGTCGGCGATTTCCTGATGGGTCAATCCCATGCTGAAGCGGATATTGTAGAACTCCACTGCATCTTTCAAGGTTGCCGCCGAGCCGTTGTGGAAATAGGGGGCTCGTGCCGCCACCCCCCGGAGAATCGGGCCTTTGAACTTGCCAATGTCGGCCCATTTCCCCGTAATCATGGCTCGGCCCGGATCGGTTGTCGAGACCTCCGTTCCATTCGCCTTGTTGCGGAGCGTGATCATGGGCAAGTACTCGGCTCCCAAGGGGTTATTCACGTCAGAGATCCCGATATTCAGTGGCGCCCCAATGGAGTGATTGCCCACGTTGAAGGTGTCGTGGCACGTGCCACAGGTGCCTTTAATCAGCGGGACTCCTGTGGCATCGTTGAGCCCACCGACTCCCGCAATGTTGATGGTATGTGAATTAAAAAGGGCCTGCCCTCGAACGATGCTCGCCCGACGGTGCGCATACTCCCCCTCATACTCATGACCAGAAGCCTGGGCCCATCGGTCCGTAAAGAGGGTGAAGACCACCGGTGTGAAGGGGGTATTAAACGGGTTGAGACCCAGCGGATCATTGATACCGATATGGAACGGCTGGGAGGCGAGGACCAGCGGGCCACCGCTTGCACCCTGACTATCGAGGGCACCCGCCCCGAAATCGATCGCCTGGGCGGTCGTCAGCCCCATTTCAAAACTAACGATCTGTTTTTGCTGTTCCGCCGTGGGTGGCGTGGACGCTTGTGCATGTCCCAGCGTGGCATCCACTGCCTGATGGGCCAGATCGGCGAGGAGATCGTTGGGATTTGTAGCAAAGGTGATTGGTTGAGTACCGGTCTGCGACGACGATTCGCGCCCATCCCACATCACGGTGCTGAGAAACCGGAGGTTAGTAGAAGGCAGTGCACGGCGGTACATGGAGAGCGTGTTCGTCTCGCCGCATCCGTAGGGATTCTTGACATTGACCACGTCGAATTCAGCTCCCGAAGGCACACTGAGCGCGATGCGGAACAATCCGCGAGTCCGGAGGAGACTATAGGCATGACGGCGGCCTCCCACCGTCGAGGTATCAATGTTGTGATCGCAATTGGAACCATCGTTGGTGCGAAAGATCGGATCCAGGCCGTGCGACCGCTCAAACCGGTCGGCCACGTGTTCCGCAGACACCGACCACGCGTCACCGGGCTGGTGGCAGCTGGCGCAGCTCCGACCATTCGTCCCGAGGCTTTGAAAAAAAGGGCCGGTCAGATCCAGCTTCCCGGTCGCGTTGAACGTCTTTAGAATGCCGGTCGCGTTCGGGAACGGGAAGAGATTCGGGAAATGTGTAGGGGCGTCGGATTCCGCCGCGACGACCGTGGTCAACCCGAGTACAAGCGCGCCTGAGAGCCAAAGACGAAATTTCACTAGTCCCTCCTTGTCATTGGGAGTTAGAAATGTGCGCCAGTCTAGCAACGTCTTTTTGCAGCAGACTAGGGTGGGATATACCTACCAAAGAATGATGGATATACGAAGAAAACTTTGATTTCCTGCATTGGGTTCGGTCTAAAATGTGCTCATTTTGTGCTCAAACCCACCTCACTGGGCCCCACCCAGGCCTATTCCACCCAAAGTCTCGTTTTTGTCTAACTATTGGATAGGCTTAGCCTGAATGAGTCTGAGTAGGTCTGAGTAGGGCGACGAGAAGGCTTTCCTAAACCGCGGGTCGTACGTTCAATTCGTATCGGGGGCACCAAACCTCGCTTGCGCGCGCCGTACGCTCTTCATCGAACTATCGTAATTGTTGCGCACGGATAAAAACCACCAGCCCGTGCCCGGTGAGACGACGATCTGTAAATTTCGGCACTTGCTGGAAGCCCATCAGTTGGGGAACAGCTCCTTGCGCGGATCTGGGAGTATCTGGCCGCGCAGGGGATGCAGATCAACTGGGCACCATCGTGGCTGCGACCATCATCGCAGCGCCCAGTTCGACGAAGAAGGGCAATCAGTGGTATTTCGGCATGAAAGCCCATCTCGGAGTGGATAGCCGGACCAAACTGATTCATTCAGTCGCGGCCACGACGGCGAATGTGCATGACAGCTAGTTGTTAAGCTTCCAATATTGGTGCTTCCAGCTGCCCCAAAGGCCTATGT
>JAICWG010000139.1 GCA_025934915.1 Nitrospira sp. | reverse complement strand
GTGTGCCTGCCTCTGGCCTACGGAGTGTGGAAGATTTTTCCGAAGACATATAAGTCCACGGTCATTGTGACGATCGATAGCCCGAAAGTGGCGAAGGATTACGTGAAAGGCCTGGGAGGGGCAGAGGGAAGAGGGTTCGAAGATCCAACGACTGTTGCCATGCAACAGGTACAGCTTGCCCTTACGAATAAATCCGTGTTGCTGCCCATCATCGAGAATATGAATCCGTATCCGGGCAGCGGAGATGCCACAGCGGAGTCCTTGATGAAGCGTCTCCGAAAGGCCATTACCGTCGCAAAGCCAAGAGACGGCATCGGCATAGGGATTTCTTACCAACACTCCGATCCTCATGTGGCCCAAGCCGTCGCGGCTCTTCTCGTCACCAAGCTGCAGGAGGACAATGCGAAGCGCCGAGAAGGGCTGATAGAGACGACCACCGAGTTTCTGTCTGTTGAGCTGGATCGAGTCAAGGAGGAACTGGAGACCAAGGAACAGGCGATTTCGGAGTTTAAAAAGGCGCATATCGGAGAATTGCCGGGCCAGATGGAGGCGAACCTGCGCACGCTCGATCGGTTGCAGACCGATCTTACGACTTCCAGTGAATCCTTGAATAAGGCTGGTGAACGGCTTACAGCTTTGGAAAAAGCGATCAGGGAATTCTCGGATCTCGAGTCAACCGACGAAGTCCCCATTGGGAAGAGCGAGCGAATGGGTAACACCAAGCCTCTCAGCCGTCGCGGCGCCAGATTAGAGGAATTGAAGCAAAAGCTGAATGAACTCTTGGGAATCTACAAGGAGAACTATCCGGACGTGATGCACCTCCGAGAGGAAATTCGCCGGTTGGAGTCCGATTCACGACTGGGTGATAGTGATCAACCGGGTGTGGATGGGACGGCAGACGAGCGAGTTGAGAACGGTGGCAGGGCTGTCCGTAAGCCGATCGATCCATTCTTTAGAGAACTGACGAAGGAGCGCAATGAGGTAAAGAGTGAGATGGCCTTCCTCAAGGAAAAGCAGGCCAATACCGTTCGGCTGATCAAGGAGCTTGAAGCCCATGTCCAACGTATGCCCGCTGCAGAACAACGTCTCGCAATCCTAGTCCGAGACTATGAAAACCTCCAGAAGGGGTATCAATCTCTCCTGGATAAGCGGACAAATGCCAGAATTTTGGGGAATTATGAGAGCCGTCAGTTTGGAGAGCAGTATCGAATCATAGAGCCGGCAAACGTCCCCTATGGCGAGGAACCACCAGCACTTGTCCATTTTCTGTTTGGAGGGCTTGTGATGGGCTGTGCCGTCGGTTTGGGAGGAGCCATTGGGGTGGAGCTTTTGAAACCCGGGTTCCGCCGCCCGGAAGAAGTCGAAAGCTATCTTGACCTTTCCGTGATCGCGTCAATCCCTCCTTTCGATACCGGGATGATCGGAATGGGTTCGACGCGGTCACGCGCGCTACTCACTGGACCAAGAACCGGTGTCGGGATTCCTGGGCCTGCTCTATCACGATATGGGTATGGAAGGAAGCGGGTGGGTGACGGATCCGGTACCAAGAGCGCGACCGTCACGGGTCTATCCCAAGAGGTGCATTTGATCGCAAAATGGAGGCCGCACTCCATCATTGCTGAGCAATACCGAGTGGCGTCGACACGACTCCTGTTGATGACGGCTGAAAGGGAGAATGTGGTCACTCTTGTGGCCAGCAGCATTATGGGGGAGGGCAAAACGACAACGGCAGTCAATCTTGCCTATGTTCTGGCCCACGACCTGAGGAAATCTACTCTCCTGATCGATTGCGATTTCAAACGCCCCATGGTGCACGAATATATGGATATTCCGGTCGAGCCAGGTCTCAGTGAGGCCAAGCAAGGGGAAGACATCCTTGAGAATTGTATTCATCCCTACGATGGTATCCCTCTCTCGATTTTGCCATGTGGGGATCCCAAAGTTAGGCCTACCAGTATTTCCGGGATTCAGTATGTGAAACAGATCTTGCCGGAGCTGAGAGCCCGCTACGACCATGTAATTTTGGATGGACCGCCTGTGTTGACGCTCGCGGACGTCAACGTGCTCGGTAGTCTGGCGGATCAGGTGATCTTTGTGGTGCGAGCGGGCTTGACGAGTCAGGAGATGGTACGTAAGGCGGTGAAACAGCTCAGTATCGATAGTGATGCCATCGGAATTGTCTTGACGCGGGTGGAAACGGATTTTACACCCTATCTCATGTACGAAACTAGTTGAACCATGCGTATTCACGGTTGAAGGACGACGCCTGCGCCAGGGCGAAGACTTCTGCAGGCGTCCGATAGACGAAGCATTTCCGCCGTCTCTTATTCAATGCCTCGACCAACCGCTGCAAGATGTCGCGCAATGATCGTCGAAATCCTCATAGGTCTGGGCAGATAATCGCGTAACAACCTGAAGTCGCCTGCCTCCCTCGATCGAACAGCCGCCAACACTGTTTCTCCGCAACCACCGTATTGCACTTGGAGTTAGAATTCATGCCGTTCAGAACGGTTGAAGTGATGAGAGATGAGGCTGCAGTGGAGCAGAGGTTGCAATTGTGCCGCTTCACGGAGGACGTGTATCCGACGTGGGACATACTCAACGCACTGACTTTCAGAAGGCGGATGCTCATTTTGGGGGCAGGGAAGCTTGCCGGCGAACTCAGTCGAGCCGTACTTTCGCAACGCTTTGGCCTGGTGGAAATTATTGGAGCTCTTGTTGGGGAAAATGAGCGATTGGAGTGGCGCCCAAGCATACCCGGCGTAATCGGCACTCATGGACAGTTGGCGCAGATGGTAGAAGAACTGAGAGTGGATACCATCGTGGTCTGTCTTGAAGATCGTCGCTCAGTATTGCCGGTTGAACGGCTCCTCGATATGAAGGCGATGGGAATAGACGTTCTTGACGGGCATCAATTGTTCGAGGAAGTCTCAGGCCGCCTCTCGGTCGAATCGCTTCGCCCGAGCGCCGTGATCTTTTCGACTGGTTTTAAGCAACGCATGGTCTCCCGTGTCGTGAAGCGTTTCGTTGATCTACTGGTTTCAATCAGCGGTTTGGTGATACTGTCGCCGCTCTTTTTGCTCGTTGCGTTACTGATCAAGTTCGATTCGGCGGGACCGGTCATTTATCGCCAAACCCGTGTCGGGTTGCGCGGACGATCCTTTCTCATCTGGAAGTTTCGATCCATGCGGCAAGATGCGGAAATGGCGGGGCCTCAATGGGCTCAAGCGGACGATCCTCGGATCTCCCGTGTCGGGCGGTGGTTGCGAAAGACTCGCATGGATGAGTTTCCGCAGCTGATCAACGTATTAAAAGGGGAAATGAGTCTTGTCGGGCCGCGCCCCGAGCGACCGGTGTTCGTGCAAGACTTGCGAAAAATCATTCCCTATTATGATTTGAGACACACGGTACGACCCGGCATCACGGGCTGGGCGCAGGTTAAATTTCGCTATGGCGCTTCTGCGGAGGATGCCCATATGAAGCTGCAATATGACCTCTACTACGTCAAGCGGTTATCGTTCGCGCTCGACATGAGAGTTCTCGTGCAGACGATGCAAGTGATGTTGGTTGGGGAAGGAGCGCGGTAATGGCTTCCAGTCGGCAGAGTCAAGAGACGAGCATGCGACATGTCCTCTCGTTTGATGTGGAGGAGCATTTTCAGGTATCGGCCTTTTGGTCCGACGCGAGAAGGCAACAATGGGATCGATTGGAAAGTCGCGTGGAGCAGAATACTCTCCGGCTTGCGGAGTTGCTGGCGCACTGTGAGACAAAGGCTACATTTTTTGTTCTGGGATGGGTAGCCGAACGGCATCCGGGGTTGGTCAAAGCATTGGCGAAACAGGGGCATGAGATTGCATCGCATGGGTACGGGCATGAGTTGGTCACCAACCAAACAGACCGTGAGTTTCGGGACGACGTGAGGCGATCAAAGCGCATTTTGGAAGATTTGACGGGAGAGATGGTATTCGGCTATCGGGCGCCCAGCTTCTCGATCACTGATCGGACTCCATGGGCGTTGGCGACTTTGGTCGAAGAAGGCTATCTCTACGACTCCAGTCTCTATGGTCGATTCCAACGTTTGGAGAAAGTCGGAAGGAAGAGAGATGTGCGCGAGATTGTCACGACGGCCGGAAACATTTTTGAAGTGGCGCTGCCTACAGCAAACCTATGCGGCATTCAGCTCCCTATTGCTGGGGGAGGGTACTTTCGCCTCATCCCCTATTCCGCTACGAGGATCTTCTTGAGACAGCTTGAGAAAGCAGGTACCCAGCTCGTCATGTATCTGCATCCCTGGGAGATTGATCCGGATCAACCTCGAATGGACGGGCCACTGGTTTCGAGGTTCCGTCACTATTTGAACCTCAGGAGGACCGAGCATCGACTTCAATATCTCTTACGTGATTTCTCGTTCGCTCCTGTAGTGGAAATAGTTCAGCCGATCCGCGAAATGGTCCAAGCGCGGGCGTCGAGGGGCACGGCTGCATGTGCAGTGTCTGGATGAGTTGCCGATGTTCGGATTAGATGCGGTCTTTGGGAGGAAATGAGCGGGGCGCAGCGCTGAGTTGTTGTTGCCGTAGTTGCTGACTTCTGAGTCATATCGGATATGACTCAGAATAACTGTTGACATGAGCAAGACGATAGGGAGGAGAGCTGTGAAGCTACGAGCAGGGGACCTGGTTGAGGTGAAGAGCAAGGACGAAATCCTGGCCACATTGGACGAGCAAGGCGCATTGGACCAGCTCCCTTTTATGCCGGAGATGCTCCAATATTGCGGGAAACAATTGAAGGTGTTCAAGCGAGCGCACAAGACTTGCGACACGATTGAATATACGGGATCGAGATGGATGAAAAACGCAGTGCATCTGGAGGGAGTTCGATGTGATGGCTCGTCTCATGGCGGTTGCCAAGCCGGATGCCTGATGTTTTGGAAAGAATCCTGGCTTCGGCAAGCGGGGGTCAATCCAGAGACTCTAGAATTCGGAGGCAAAGAAAGATCCCCTCATTCTTGTACGCAGGAAGCTTTGGCCAAAGCTACGCGTAGAAGCGATAATAGTTCTGAGTCCTCTCAAAATGAAACGTTTTCGTGCCAAACGACCGAACTCTTACGCGCAACGAGCGTGCTGCATTGGTGGGATGTGCGTCAGTATGTGGAAGACGTGTGGTCAGGCAATGCCACAATCGGCCAAGTTGTTAAAACTTTTTTGTTTTGGATCTTTACGAAAACGTTGAGAATCACTGCGCACAAACTCCAGCTGAGGACCTATAACAAGATTCAAAGTATGAGAGGAGGTACTCCATATCCGTTCTTTGAGGGTGCATTAGAACAAAAAACTCCTTCAGAGACCTTGAGCCTTAAGCCCGGAGAATATGTTCAGGTGAAGCCGCTCGACGAAATTATTCTAACTATAAATAAGCGTAACCGCAATCGAGGATTATCATTTGATTGCGAAATGGTGAAGTATTGCGGCGGAAAATTCAAAGTTCTTCAGCGCGTTGAACAGATCATCGACGAAAAGACGGGAAGAATGATGAAACTTCCGAATGACTGTGTCAGTTTGGATAATGTGTTTTGCGCCGGTGAGTATAGTAGGAAGAGATATCTTTGTCCAAGAAGCATCTACTCATTCTGGAGAGAAATTTGGCTGACACGTGTTGAGCGGTGAACCATTGTGAATCATGTTTTGTTAGTTGCTATCTACGCACTGCAGATCTCATCAGCGATTCTGGCTGTCGGTCTTTTTAAGAAAGGAGACCAGCCGCTCAATGTGTTTTTATGGACAACATCAGGGCAAGTGGTTCTCTTTGGCCTAACGGTTTGGGGGATCTCTGTTGCCAGTATAGTATTTCAGTATATGAAGAGTCGACAGACAAGAATTAGTGCATTTCGAGTAACCACAGCTATTGGTGTGATGCCTATTATGATTGCGTGGTTGACGGCAGAGGTCTCGATTCGGTTGCTGTCAACTTCAAGCGCGTACGGAGAAACCGTCCTGGGTCTTCATTTACGCCCTAGGGTTTGGGAGGATCAGATTGAACGCAGTAAGGAGATCCTCAAGAGGCTGTCAGAAGGAGAGGGGTATCTCCAACATGACAAGGGCTTGGGTTGGAGTATTAGGCCAAACCATCAGAGCGCTGACGGGATGTATTCAAGTAGTGAAGAAGGGATCCGTAGTCCAAGACCCTATCTTTCAATGGTCACGCAAGAATCTGGATGTCGAATAGCGCTCGTTGGTGATTCCTTCACGTTTGGAGAAGAAGTGAGGTATGAAGAAACGTGGGCGTACTTTCTTAGCCAATACTTAGAGGGTGAACACCAGGTTCTCAATTATGGAGTTCCAGGTTACGGGCTGGACCAAGCATACTTGAGGTACCTTCGGGATGTGCGCCCATTGCACGCAGATATTGTCGTACTTGGTGTAATCAGTCACGATATCGAACGTACTATGACCGTGTATAACTTCATCAGTTTTCCTGAGTGGGGTTTCCCCTTTGCCAAACCGAGGTTCACATTTAATACGGATGAATTGGTCGTTTTGAATTCTCCAGTACCCAGTCCGGAAGTGATAATTAAATCGAACTCCATCGAAGAACTGCCATTTATTGCATATGACAGAGGTTTTAATAAAGCGGAGTGGGAGAGGACCTGGTTGGATGTCTCCTATCTATTTCGTTTTATGACGTCAAAATTCCCTCGGTGGCCTGTTCGGAAAGCGGAAATTTCTGATGACACGCGGCTCTTTCTTAATAGCGCCATTATGGTCAAAATCGTCAATGCGATCAAAGAAGATGGGTCACTTCCTGTGGTGGTGTATTTCCCGACTCATGGTACGTTTCTCCGTATGTCGTCGGAGAAGATGGTGAACCGCCAAGAGTTAGCCTTGGATGTACTAGAACAATCGCGCGTTCAGTATACAGATCTTACCTCATGCGTGATGCACGTGCGCGACTCCGAGAGATTTGTCACAAGCACTCACCATTATTCACCACAAGCGAATAAGCGGGTGGCCAAATGTATCGCCGAGGATATCGCAGACATGGGATCTGGATCCACAGAGCTGAGAGGGTCTTCGAGAGAAGCCTGCTTTACACGTTCATGGAAGGGTTAGGTAAAGGATTATATGGCGCCTATTGAGATTCAGAGAGGGGCTCGTGAAGTTTGGCTGTAACCTCAGCATTCGCAAAATCTCCCGATAAACCTAGAACATATCAGACCTTCCTAAGGTCCTGAAGTGAAGTAGAAAAGCAGATGGGATGCCATCTGAAAAGAAGGAATCGGCCACATGGAAACCAAAAGTTGTTTGTTCTGTGGAGCGCCTTTGAGGAAAACCTTCGTGGACCTTGGCATGCATCCTCTTTGTGAAAGCTATGTCAGCGAAGAGAAGCTCAATCAAATGGAGCCCTTCTATCCGCTATACGCATACGTTTGCGAGAAATGCTTCCTGGTGCAGTTACACGAATATGTTAGCCCTGCCGAGATCTTTACCGAATATGCATATTTCTCTTCTTACGCGGATAGTTGGGTGCAGCATGCGAAACGATATACGGAAATGATCATTGGACGCCTGGGTTTGACGGAAAAGAGTTTCGTCGTCGAGCTAGCCAGCAATGACGGCTACCTATTACAACACTTCGTAGCCAAGAGAATACCTGCCTTGGGAATCGAGCCGGCAATCAACGTGGCCGAGGCGGCGAGGAAAAAGAATGTGCCCACGTTGGTGAAGTTCTTCGGGCGGAGCACGGCGAAAGAGTTGGTCGTCGAAAGAGGGACGGCAGACCTTGTATTGGGAAACAATGTGCTGGCCCAGGTTCCCGACATCAATGACTTTGCCGGAGGGATCAAAATCTTGTTAGCCTCTCGTGGCACCGTGACCATCGAGTTCCCTCATCTGATGAGATTGATGCAAGAGAATCAGTTCGATACGATCTATCACGAACATTTCTTCTACTTCTCCCTCATAAGTGCCGAACGAGTCTTCGGGGCTCATGGACTCACGCTGTTCGACGTGGAAGAACTGCCGACGCACGGAGGGTCGCTTCGGATCTATGGGCGTCATGCCGATGACGAAACACAACCTGTCACGGAACGGTATCGAGAGCTGATGGGGCGAGAGAAAACGGCCGGTTTCGATCGGCTGGAAACCTATACGCTCTTCGGCGAACAGGTGAAGGAGGCGAAGAGAAAGTTACTTGAATTTCTGATCCAGGCCAAGCGGAAAGGAAAAACGATCGCGGGATACGGGGCGCCGGGAAAAGGCAATACCCTCCTGAACTATTGCGGTGTGCGCAGCGATTTTATCGACTATACCGTTGATCGCAACACCTATAAACAAGGCAAGTTCCTCCCTGGTACGCACATCCCGATTTTCCCGCCGGAAAAGATCAGAGAAACAAAGCCGGACTATGTGTTGATCTTGCCCTGGAATTTTAAGGACGAAATCATGGGTCAGGTCGGCTACATTCGTGAGTGGGGAGGGCAGTTTGTCGTTCCGATTCCAGAAGTTCGCGTCTATTCCTGAGCGTGAGATTTTGCGATGATCTTTTTGGAAACGCCTCTCCAGGGGGCATATGTGATCGAGGTCGAGAAGCTTGAGGATGAACGAGGCTTTTTCGCTCGCTCGTGGTGCGCGAGGGAGTTTGCCGCGAAGGGTCTCGACCCCCATCTCGTCCAGTGCAATGTGTCCTTCAATAAGCGGAAGGGAACATTGAGAGGCCTTCACTACCAGATCCCTCCGCACTCCGAGGTCAAGCTGGTCCGTTGTACAAGGGGGTCTCTCTTCGATGTGATCATTGATCTCCGGAAAGATTCGCCCACATTCCTAAAGTGGGTTGGAATCGAGCTGACCTCTACCAATCATAGAATGCTCTATATTCCAAAACTCTTTGCCCACGGGTTCCAGACACTTGAAGACAACACGGAGATCTTTTACCAGATGTCGGAATTCTATGAGCCGGCTGCTTCCAAGGGCTTACGGTGGAATGATCCAAGACTGGGCATCAACTGGCCGGACGTCGGTGGAGTCATGTCGCAAAAAGACCAAGCGTACCCCAATCTTGAGGCCGGTTTTGTCGGCTTGTGAATCCCTCATCGTTGGATATTTCTGAACGGGTCTGGGCTTTCCTGTGATGACGTGAAGAGTGCCGCAGGGACTCTGCTTGGAAAGGGCTGTTGAAGCCCGCGTGAGATCCACTAATCGCGAGTGACTCTCCAGGAGGAATGGTGATGCCACACATCGCACTAGCCGGAATATCGGGAAGGGTTGGCGATTGTCTACGCCGCTTCTGTCCTGAGGGAACGGAGATTGTCGGTTTAGCCCACAAGCGAACTCCGATTATGGAGGGACTTGCGGGACTAATTGAAGATTTTGATGTCACTGACGAGCGCAAAGTAAATGAGATGGTTAGATCGCTCGCAAACAGTGAAGTCAGGACGATAATAAATAGCTCTAGACCGGGTGAGGGTGTGGATGTAATCGAAGCAGAAAGGTACTCAAAAGATCCAACAGCGCTCTCCGCATATCAAATTAACAGTCGTGGGGCAGAACTGCTGGCGGGCGCATGCGCAGCCAGCGCTGCGAACGGGAAACCAATATTGCTTCTTCATCTTTCAGCTGAGACTGTTTTTGGTGACAACGTGCATGGGAGGAAGTACACAGAAGAAGCTGAGCCGCCTGTACCTGTGGACTCAATAGGTAGGCCTGGATGTACAGATTCCGATGATCTGCCAACCTGGGATGGCCTTACACAGTCTCTGGGCGAACGAAAGGTCTTGGAGAGATATCCTCAAGGCTCGGTCATCGTCCGAATGCACGGTGTTCAAGGACCTCGAGGAGGCTTCTTCGCCAGAACAGCCGCTGAGATACGAAAGGGGGAGCCCTTTACGCGGGTAAGGGACATGTACGTGGCTCATCTCGCGGATGAAACGGTAGCAAAAGCTATTCTGGCCATTGAGGAAGCCATGCATGACCCTAAGAGGAATACAAGAGGCATTTATCACTTGAGCGCAAGAACCGCGTGTACTCCATATGAGATTGCATTGAAGTTCGCTGATTCATTTGGTCAACCAAGGAGACTGATTACACCTATCCTTCTGGAGGAGTTGATCGAATCAAGTAGGAAGGCAGGCCGGACTTTTGCGCGACGTCCTCATTACACAATTCTTGACGTTGCGAAATTTGAACGGGATTTCTATCGCTTGCCAACGGCTGAAGCAGCAATCGATAACTATATCGATTTATACGGACATATATTCGCGGTATGGTATGATGGGGCTCAAGAATGACGAAGTCCTCACGCACGATGGTGTAAAGATCCCTTCAGGCTGATTGGCCGACAAGTTGCGCGCTGAGCAATGCAAGCAGTCTAGAGGCGAGACCTGGCTCGATGAGCATGGCGTGTCGTTTGAAAATGGCAGAGCAAGTATCCTGCGAATCTGCACCATAGTTCCAAACTTCCGTCTGTTATTTATTTCTTTCCCAAAGAAAGGGATGCCTATGCGACGTCATCTGTTCGGTGTGATGAAATGTCTGCAAGCAATGCATGCTACAGCTGTCTTCGCAGCAGTCATCCTCGCTGTGGCCCTCTCGTTCGAGAATGCCAATGCCGCGATCGGCTTCGTCCAAGGGAGCTACGCCACCCCGCAAAGCCCGCAGTCGGTCGTATCGGTGAATTATGCCGGCGCTCAAGGATCTGGAAACCTGAATGTCGTCGTCGTGGGATGGAACGATACGGCTGCGGCCGTGAGTTCTGTGACCGATTCAAGGGGAAATATTTACACGCGGGCAGTCGGGCCGACGCAGTACAACAGCCAACTCAGCCAATCCATTTATTATGCGCGAGGGATCCTTTCCTCAGCGGCCGGGGCCAACGCGGTGACAGTGCGATTCACCACGCCGGCTGTTTACGCGGACATTCGGATCTTGGAATATAGCGGTGTGGACCAACTTAATCCGGTTGATGTGACGGCAGCCGCGACAGGCACAAGTTCCTCGAGTAACAGCGGTCCAGCGACCACCACCAATGCCAATGATCTTATTGTTGCCGCAAATATTGTTGCAACATCGACAAGCGGTCCAGGAAGTGGATTTATAAGACGAATGATTACGGTTCCCGATGGCGACATTGCTGAAGACCGAATAGTGACAACTGTCGGGTCTTATAGCGGCAGCGCGCCACTGTCCAGTGCCGGGTCATGGATCATGCAAATGGTAGCATTTAAAGCCGCGTCAGGTGGTGGAACATCCGATACGAGCCCTCCGACCTCTCCCTCAAATCTCCTTGCCACGGCAAATGGAGCCAATAGTATCAATCTTGCCTGGACAGCCTCTACCGATAATGTGGGAGTGACCAATTATCTTGTCGAGCGATGCCAAGGAACCGGCTGCACGAGTTTTGCTCAG
>JAICWG010000074.1 GCA_025934915.1 Nitrospira sp. | reverse complement strand
GCCGCTCTCACCCTGAGCTTCAACCGCGACGCCTTGCTCCATACAAGCGCCGCGTCCGATCCCGTCACGCCTGTGATCGTCGACAATTTTGGGGCTTGGGCGGAAACCCCATTTCTGACCATTGTCATGATCGCGTTCCTGGCTTGTGGATCCTCCATGGTGCAATACACATCTCGTATCGTGTTTTCCATGGCTCGCGAAGGAAGTATGCCTGCTATCCTCAGTCGGGTCACCGCAGCGGGCGCTCCGCATAATGCCGTACTGTTTACCGTCCTGCTGGCCACGCTCGGATTGCTCTTCGGGCTCAATGATGAAGCGGTCGCCACGGTGCTGGCGTTCGGCACGGGCGGGTTGTATGCCATGTTTGCGATGACCACGGGTGTTGGACTTTACACCAGGCTCACCGGCCGATGGGACCCCTCGTTAGGCCAGCTGAAGTTGGGCGCCTGGGGCTTGCTGATCAATACGGCGGCTTTTTTGTGGTCGGTGTTTGAATTTGTCAATATCGCGTGGCCACGTCCCTACGCAACTTCGCCTGATGCTCCCTGGTGGCAGCTCTGGGCCGTTCCGCTGGTCCTGGGAAGCATCTTAGGGGTGACCACGCTGTATCTTCTCATCGTTAAACCCACAAAAGACGACGTATTGATGCGTCCAAGGGAGTCCGCACCAACTCAAGAATGAAAAGCCGGCTAGTTCGCTAAGTTTCCTGTCGCAACAAGGGAGTTCAAACCGAGTCATACATTCATCCATCTCTCAGAAAGGAGCAATCGTGGCGAAAAAGAGAACATACCAAGGCAAGGTTCCACTGCATGACAAATACGGGCCGGAGGCCAAGTACGCGGTCGAAGCGGAGGCGCTGCTGCCGACCACGAAATATGAAGAAGAAGTTGCCCGAGGCCTTGAATTGGGCCTGCCGGGCGCCGATTCCATCAAGGATCGCCGAATTCCCACATTCAGCCGCGGAGAACTGCCGCATTTCGCCGGCATCAACACCTTCATCAAGGCTCCCTATGTCGAAGATGTCCGCAAATGCGGCCAATACGATGTCGCCATTCTCGGCGCGCCGTTCGATGGCGGGACAACGTATCGCTCCGGCACCAGGTTTGGCCCCCAAGGGATTCGCAAGATCTCCGCGCTGTACGGCACCTACAGCTTCGAGCTGGGTGTGGATCTGCGGGAATCCATTTCAATCTGCGATGTCGGCGACGTGTTTACGATTCCCGGCAACATCGAAAAGACCTTCGATCAGGTCAGCAAAGGCGTGGGGCATGTCTATGCGAGCGGCGCGTTTCCCGTGGTGCTCGGCGGAGACCATTCGTTAGGCTTTGCTACGGTGCGGGGCGTGGCGCAGCACCTGAACGGCAAGAAGCTCGGCATCCTCCACTTCGATCGGCACGTGGACACGCAGGAGACCGATCTCGATGAGCGCATGCATACCACGCCCTGGTTTCACGCGACGAATATCCCCAACGTGCCAGCCAAGAATCTTGTGCAGATCGGCATCGGCGGCTGGCAAGCGCCCAGACCCGGCGTGAAGTCCGGCCGTGAACGTCAAACCACGATCATGACCGTGACTGACTGCGTGGAAATGGGAATCGAGAATGCGGCGAAGCAGGCGCTCGAGGTGGCATTTGATGGTGTGGATGCGGTGTGGTTGAGCTTTGATGTGGATTGCTTGGATGCCGCCTTCGTGCCGGGCACCGGTTGGCCGGAGCCGGGCGGGTTTCTGCCGCGTGAAGTCCTGAAGTTTCTCCAGATCATCGCAGACACGAAGCCGCTGGCCGGGATGGAAATCGTCGAATGTTCGCCGCCCTATGACGCAGCGGAGATTACGAGCCTCATGGCCACGCGCGTCATCTGCGACGTTCTGGCCTGTCAGGTGCGGTCCGGCAACCTGCTCAACCGGAAGAAACGCTGAGCACTGATCTCGGGATGACGAAGCAGCTAATCGGGGGGCTTGCATCCGTACAAGCCCCTCAGCCCCGGTACATTTTTACTTCTCTAATCTGACAAAAAACAAGATGGGGAATCACTTCCTAATGCGTGGAAGTGTACGGCGGCGAGGGTTCTTGAAATCGGCTTCCCCTTGCGAAATACGCATGCGATTGATGGCCTGCGCAGTTGCTTCATAGTGAATTAGAGCGCTTTGTGGAGCCCCATCCCACATATCTTGCAGCGAGTGCCATGCCTTTGACTCGGCGGTGGGCCTAAATCGCCAGTAATCAATTTCGTATCGGACATGCAAGGAATTGTTCTTTTCCTCAGGAGAACACTCCACGTAGTGGATGCAGCTCTCTTCGGACTGAATATCTTCCGCGAGCCGACGGGTGGTCTCTCCAAAGTGGGAGAGGCTATCTGAATTAGGACCTTTCATCTGCAGAAGGATGGTCTGTTCCAAATGCGCCATGTGGTCAATGCGGTTCTTCTCGGGCTGAGGATGATTATGCTTAGGATCTGCAAGCAATGCCGCTGCTGATGGATGAAGCAGAATTCTGATTCCCTTGATCCCACAAGTTTCCGCTGCGTGTGCACGGACTACCCCAGTGCCAAGAAAATGCGCGGCGTGGTCACCTCCTTCTAGGGTCACATCAGACCGAAATCTAACGGCCGCAAAAGTGCCATATGCTATTCCCGCACGCACAGGGGTACGTTGGCTTACAAGCGTTTGGACAAAATACGATGCAATGTTTACCGCTTCATAAAGGTGATTGGTTGCAATGTATGCCGAGTCAGAGAATGTAATCGCTGTTAATGGGTGACTAATCTGCGCTATATCGACCGCGCCTTTTAAAGCCCGATGAAAGCTTGTGAAGGCTTGAGTCAATGGATTCTCCTTTTTACCTAAAAGAATCATGGCGATGCTCTCAAATGGCCTATCTGAACCTTGAATACGATTAAGCTCAATTGGGTGGCCCTCAGTTAATGAGGCAAAACCCAATAAGTCTACAAACAGCACAACCCTTTCTTGCACGTCCTGAGTTGAATCGATCATATATGCAAACAAAAGCATACCGATTTCGATTTAGCAAATCGAGCAAGGGAGGAATATTGGTGCCTTTTCTCCTCCACTCATCTTTCAGGCTGCTCACCGCCAGCATCTCCTGCCATTTGCCCGTACATAGTTCAATGCGATCAGAGCCGCGTTAGTCATCGCTACCTCCTGCGGACCGGTCCGTGACCATGTCGTGACAGTGATCATAGTTGCTAGGGTGAGCATACCTGCCCCATAATTTCAACCTCTAAGCGGGCGAGATCCGGGTCTGTCTTGCATTCGTGCATACCCACTGGCTAGCTCTGGCAGCCATGGCGTAGTGATAAAAGCGGCGAGAGAGACTGAGTCGCTGTTGTAAGTGTTTCCTCTGAGCATGGCGTCACAGAGCAGTTCGCGAGTGTATGTCAGTTCTTTCCGATGGCATCTCTACCGATCGCCTGCATCCGCATACCCAATAGTTGTACTGCGTGGTCGAAGGGTTGGTCGCAGCGTTGCTGGTCCTTCCCATGCCAATGGGCTGTGCGTGATGCATCGCCTGGTGGTACGAGTTCGTTGTTCCTTCTGTCTCTCCGTTGACAGATGACGCACCAATGTATATCATTGCGTATATACATTACCTTCAGCTAAAAGGCTGACAATGAGAACGCGGAAGAAGACGAAGCTCTTTATGAGCGGCAATAGCCAGGCGGTAAGAATCCCACGCGAATTTCAGCTGGAGGGAGACGAAGTCGAAATTCAACGCCGCGGCAATACGCTCGTCATTCGTCCAAAGAAGCAGACGTGGCAGTCGCTTACCGACAGTCTGGCCATGTTTACCGACGACTTCATGGAAGAGGGAAGGCAGCAACCTCCGGTCCAGAAACGAAAGTCTTCCTTCGCATGAAGGTGATGCTGGATACCAACATCTGCATCTACCTCATCAAACAACAGCCTCCCACCGTCATCGAACGCTTCTTGTCGCAACCAGTTGGAGAGATCGGCATTTCCAGCATCACGGCAGCGGAGTTGGCCTATGGGGTCTGTAAGAGCCGTCATGCGTCCAAGAATCGCCATGCGCTTGAGCAGTTTCTGGCTCCTTTGGAAATCGCTACGTTTGACCCAGCTGCGGCCTGGTCATATGGTCGCTTACGTGGGCAACTTGAGACAAAGGGAACCCTGATCGGCTCAATGGACATGCTCATCGCGGCCCATGCACTGAGTCTTGGAGTCCGGCTCGTCAGCAACAATCTCAGGGAGTTTCGGCGTGTCCCTGGTCTGCGACTCGAAAATTGGGTATGAAGCAACGCCACCCATGGTAAATCGTATTTTATGATGCAGTGCCGTAGATTTTCCCGCCGAACATGGCATTGCAGAGCAATTCGCGCGAGGGTCAATTCTTTCCGGCGCCCTTTCTATCGCTCACCCGCAATCACTAATTCCGATAACTCCACAGCGAGATAAGTAAGTGACGACTCTGTCGTCAAATGGCATGTCAAATGACGACTCTATCGACGGAGTAAGCCGCTACGAATTGCGAAGCGACATGTTGTAGAGTGCCCTCCCGATTGCCGCATGCAGCCCAGCTTGTTTGACTCACCGGCAATCCATTTATATACTTACTTTCCACCTGGAGGCGATCGAGATGAAAATTCTGATAGGTCTGCTCGTTGTCGTCGTTTTGCTCATCGGAGTGGTGGTCGCGCTGCCCTTTCTGATCGACCTCAACAAGTATCAGGACCAGTACAAGCCGTTCATCGAAGACGCTCTCAATCGTAAAGTCCAGCTACAAGATATCCGCTTGACGATCTGGCCGAGGATCGGCGCGCGTGTGGCGGGATTTGCAGTCCTGGATGATCCGTCCTTCGGCTCAACTCCCTTTGCGTCACTCTCCTCGCTGGATGTCGGGGTGAAGCTGATGCCGTTGCTGAGCGGCAAAGTCGAGGTGGAGGAAATCGCGCTTCACCAGCCGGTCATTACGGTTATTAAGAACCAAAATGGAGTCCTGAACGCCTCTACCATCGGTCGCAAAGGCGTGGTGGTGCCGGAAAAGCCGTCGCGCGCTCCGATTCCTTCGACAGAGGGTCCGCTCAAGATTCTCGCGCTGTTGGCCGTGGATCGAGTCTCCATCGACGGCGGGAAATTGACCTATCGCGATCTGTCGGCAGCGAAGCTGACGGAGTATGTGGTGCAAGATATGGAGTTGCTCCTTCAGGACGTTCGGCTCGGCCGAACTCCACGTCTACATTTCGGTTCGCTGGTGCAGCCGTTCAATCTGCCGGTGAAACTCGACGGGTCGTTCGGTCCGCTGAGAGAGGAGATGGACATTGACGCGATCAGTTTCGAGCTTGGTGTCGGAAAGACGGACTTTACGATTACAGGAAATGCCGCCGGAAACGACGCCAACATCTACATCACTTCGCCGGTGATCAATACTGCAAACCTTCCGGTCTCACTTCCTCTGAAAAAGCCGGTCGATATTAAGAATTTCCAGATCGCAGCGGAAGTGAAAGGACAAGGGGTCAAGCTGAACACCTTGTCGTTCCAACTGTTCGACGGCCAAGTGAAGGGGCAGGGCAAACTGATCGCCGGGTCCGAAACGCCGCCTTTCAAGGGTGGCGTCACGGTTCAAGGAGTGCAGCTCGGTCCGGCGTTCAATGCCGTTTCGGAAACGCCAATCTCCATCAGCGGAACAGCCGGTGCCGATCTTTCCCTACAAGGCATAGGATTCTCCATGCCGGATTTGACAAAGGCATTGGAGGGAACCGGGCACATGACGGTGAAGGATGGGAAGATTGAAGGGGTGAATCTTCTGCAGGAAGTGCTCTCGGCACTCAAGGTAGCCGGCATTTCACTCGACAAGGCCAAGGCCACTGCATTTTCTACGATCGAAACGGATCTCCTCATCAAGCAAGGGATCATCAACGTGCAGCGTCTCCTCATGGATAGCCATGATTTTCAGGCCACCGGCGGCGGCACAATCGGATTCGATCAAAGACTGAATCTCCTCGTGAATCTCAACTTCTCACAGGATCTAAGTCAGAAACTCGCCGGGGCGTCGCCTGTCGTCAAAATCGCGATGAAAGATGGCCGACTGAGTCTTCCTCTCACGATTACCGGCACCGCGCAGGCACCGACGTATGGAGTGGATCTCAAAGGTGTAACCGGAAAAGTGCAGGAGCAGGTGAAGAAAAAGGTGGAAGAAGCTGTCGGTGGATTACTCAAAGGCACAACAAAACCAGAAGACTTGAAGAAAGAGGGGCAAGAGCTTCTGAAAGGACTCCTCGGACGATAGCAGACTGTCGATAAAACCCACCACCACGTTCTCGTATTGTTCAGGAATTCAACGTATGCCTCTATAGGAGACTCTCTCTATGACTGTCGTTGATACGCTCACTCAATATGCCGTGCAGTATGGTTTGCAAGCGGCGGTCGCTCTCGGCATCTTCATCGCCGGTGTCGTGGCGTCTCGCTGGGTCGGGAACTTTGCTCAGCAGTCGCTCGAACGGCAGACCCTTGAGCCGCCGGTGCGGCTGCTCTTGGTTCGCGTCGTGAAAATCGTGGTGTTGCTCTTCACCGCGATGATCGCCCTCCAAACGCTCGGTGTCCCCATCGCTCCGTTAATCGCCGGCATCGGAGTCGCCGGCGTGGGCATCGGTTTGGCTTTGCAAGGTGTATTAAGTAACCTGATGGCAGGACTTTCGATTATCTTCAGCAAGCCCTATAAGGTCGGGGAACACATTTCGTTGCTCGGGGTTCACGGTGACGTCGTGGTCATCGACATCTTCACGACGACACTGATGCATGCGGACCGATCCCGCGTCCTCATCCCCAATCGGAAAATTGTCGGAGAAATTTTGCACAATTTCGGAACAATCCGCCAGATGCATTTGACCATTCCTGTGTCACCGAATGCGAATCTCGACGAGGCACTTGCTCATGTTCGCGATGTCCTCGATCGGCATCCATCGGTCATGAAAGATCCGGTTCCTTCAGTGGGAGTGGCATCTCTCGGGGAATCGGCTCTGGCTGTGGCTATTGCAGTAGAGCCATGGACGGCTGTGGCGGATTACAGCTCGACTCAGAGAGAGTTAAATAAATTGATTCTCCAACGATTTCAAGAACGAGGGATCGCGCTCCCCTCTTCAAGCCTTACCGTCCGCATGGTGAACGATCGCTAGCTGTCGACTTTGTTACCGGCCTCACCTCTAAACACCCAACAAGAGAGTGAACGGCGTGAGCGTGCTCTTATTGAGCACATCTGCCGATGTTACAATGCCATCCCTGCGGGGGCTCCAGCGAAACGGAATAAGAGGGAAGCGAACAATGTGTGCGCACCCAGATTGATGGGCTGAGGTCGATATGTCGGCGACGAATGTCGGAGTGACTATCATCGCGGTATTCGGCGCCACGTTCCAGTCGCCTCGCGTCTCAATCAGATTGTCCTGAAGGAGCGTCCACATGAGTACACCGACCTACACCGATCAATCTCTGATCGCTCTTGGAGATTCAGTTGCCGATCGAGGTGAACCGCATCCTCCTGACGATCCAGCAGCCAGCGGGAATCTTGACAAGATTCGTGACATTCTCCTCGGCGCGCAGGCCCGTGAGCATGACTGTCGGTTTGCACAACTCGAACAACATTTGATCCGTGAGGCCACTGATCTCCGCTCCGATCTCAAGCGACGGTTTGAGAGCCTTGAGCTCTACATCAAGAAGGAAGTCGATTCATTGACCAACAGGCTGACGAAAGAGCAGGAGGTGCGAGGGGAATCCGTCACGAACCTGACGCAGGAGCTCACTCATCTAGCTGCAACTCTTGAGAATAAAGCCCGCCAACTTGAGACGCAGGCGACCCAAGCGCAAACCAACTTTCTGCAGTAATTGGCCGAAAGGACAAGCGAACTGGCGACCGACGTTCGTGCTCGGCACGCCGAGGCGACGTCGGCCCTCGACCGGGCCGTACATGACCTTCGTACGGAAAAGGCAAGTCGCGCTGCTCTCGCGGCGATTTTGATGAAAGCGTCAAAACAGCTATCGGATGATGACGCACGCTCCGATCGCGCATGAGCCGGTGATCATGTCTGACTCAACCCAAAGATGTGCCCGCTGCCTCTCGTAACAGCAAGCCGCGCTTCGGCCTCCTTGCGCCACTTGGCTCGAAACATGATTGTGGTGCCACATGTCCAGCGATCCGCATAGATCTCGTCCCGATTCTCCCCCTTCCGAAGGACTCACGTCTTTCGACGAAGACTGGACCCAACTTCGCACCTTATTGCTTGCCCCGGAACAGACGCAGCTCGATGAACTCCGCGAACGGCTCGACAATCGATCGGTTCATCCTCGTGAGGTCAGCCTCGTGCTCCCCGAGGCATTCGCCGTGCGTGGCGAGAAAGATCAACAGTTGTCAAATGTTTTGACTCCCTATGTCGAGGATGGATTTGCCGCGGCTGTCCGTAAATCGCCTCGGGCGATCGTTGATGCCATCGCTCCAATCATGAGGCCGGCCATTCGGCAGGCCATCACGCGTGCCCTACGAAGTATGATGCAGTCCTTCAATCAGTCTTTGAACGAGAGCCTGTCCGTTCGCGGCCTTCGCTGGAGAGTGGAAGCCTGGCATACAGGAAAACCTTTCGCGGAGGTCGTGCTTCTTCATACGCTGCGATATCGGGTGGAACAAGTGTTTCTCATCCATCGGGAGACGGGACTTCTCCTGCACCACGTGACTGTTGACGCGGCAGTGGTGCAGGATCAGCATGTGATTTCCGGCATGTTGACGGCGATTCAAAGTTTTGTGCGGGATTCGTTCGGCGCCTCGCAGGACCAAACCCTCGACCATTTTCAAGTAGGCGACTGGACGGTATGGATCGAAGAAGGGTCTCATGCATACTTGGCCGGTGTTATTCGAGGGGCTCCTCCGGCAACCCTCAGAGAGGATTTCCACGCCGCACTGCACGATATTCATGCCCAGCATGTCGATGCCTTGGTAAACTTTGATGGTGACGCGGCACCGTTTAAGGCAACACAGTCCCACCTGGAAGGCTGTTTGCAAGCTCACCATGAATCATCCTGGCCAGCCGGGACGTCCAAGGTGTGGATGCTTGTCGGTCTCATTCTGACGGCGTCTGTCTGGTTGGGATGGATAGCCTACCAAGCCCACGCCCGATGGTCGGAGCTGGTCACAAAGTTACGGGCAGAACCAGGAATCGTCGTCACGGTAGTCAGATCGGCATGGGGAAACTATTACGTAAAAGGGCTGTGGTATCCCTTAGCCAAAGACCCATCGGGGATGGTTATCGATGCAGGACTTGATCCATCAACTGTGACTGCTGTTTGGTCTCCCTATTATGCTCTGGACTCTCAACTGATCGCGACTAGAGCGCAATCGATATTGCAACCTCCCAACACCGTCAAACTGACGCTTGAGGGTGAGACGTTGGTCGCGACCGGCTTCGCTTCGAGCGAGTGGGTCAGAGAGATGAGACGTTTGGCGGTCTTCGTTCCAGGGATTTCCCGCTATCGCGCGGATGGTCTCGTCACGCCGTCGGATCTCATCGAAAGGATCAATCGTGCCGAGGTTCGCTTTAGTTCCGGTTCGTCGACGGTAGAAGCATCGCAACGCGCCGCGCTCGGTACCGTCGCGGCTCTGCTACGAGATCTGGATCAATCGGTATCCCAATCAGGTCAATGGGTGATGCTCGAAGTCCTCGGCTCAGCCGACGAGACGGGTTCGGAGTCGACCAACATTCAGCTCAGTAAGGCGCGAGCCGACGCCGTCCTGGCAATTCTCGAAGGCGAGCGCTTTGGTCAATCAACCACCATCACCACCGGCATCGCGCCTGGCGTGAAGCAACGTGCGCTAAAGGGAGAATCCGCCGGCCAGCGGATCGCGTCGTTGCGCGCCACACTCGTACCATCGACGCGCGGTACAGAGATCTCTCGTCCATGATGCAGAAGAAGATCTGCATGCTGGGTGGATTCGCCGTAGGCAAGACAAGCCTGGTGCGGCGCTTCGTGAGCAACATGTTTTCGGATCACTACCAGACGACGATCGGCGTGACTGTGGAGAAAAAGAATGTCACGGTCGACAACCGGGACGTGATGCTGATGCTGTGGGATCTCTACGGGGACGACGAGTTTCAACGGGTCCGCGACTCCTATCTTCGCGGCTCCTCCGGCTATATCTTGGTCATGGACGGCACCAGAAAAGTTACGTTGGATACCGCGCTCGCTCTACAACAGACTGCCGCACGAACGGTGGGAGCGGTTCCATTCGTCTCGATCATCAACAAGGCGGATGTTCGATCCGAGTGGGAGATCACTGAGTGTGCGATCGAGCAGCTCCGTGAGCGAGGCTGGCCCGTCCTATTCGGCAGCGCCAAACTGGGGCAAGGAGTCGAAGAGTTGTTTGTGACGCTAGCCACCCGGATGGGGAATCCGTCTCCGCGCTCCACGGACCGCTCATGAAAAGCAGACAACACGACTTCGGACCTTCCGACGATTCCCTGTTCAACGACGTTCTATCCTCCCTCGATATCGCGGTATTTGAGCGAGAGAATCCGGGAGAGTTTCGGCTTCGAGGACTTCCACCCGACTGGTGGAGTGTGTGCTTTGGTCCTGCAGACTGTACGCTATTGGATCTGGGCCGATGCTCGCCCTTCTTGCAGGATTATCTTGCAGGCGCTCACCCCGTTTGGGAGAGCACGCCCGGTACGATTGAGAAATCGGGTGCATGGGCAGAATCCGATCGACAGGGTGGCACGATGACGCTGGAGGCCACCGTCCTGTCGATCGGCTCCCGAAGGTTGTTGCTCATCGAGCGCCTAGGTCTTCGATTCGAGCAGATGAGAGACATCGTTCAGCGGGCCAGGGAACGTACGCTCGCCGAAGACATCGCCGTGAAGTCCCACCGCAAGACTGAGACGCGCCTGATGGGTCAACTTGAAGCCAGCAAACGCACAAAGGACGACGCGCTGCTTCTTCTCCAACATCTTAAACTTGCCGCCCTTGTTTTAGACGAACACGGACATATCACGTTCGTCAGCGACAGCGGTCTTGAGATGCTGGGACTCGCCGCTGAGAATGTGGTCGGTCGGCAATGGGAACAGGCGCTTCCTCTTCAGAAACAAGATCGGTTGATGATTCGAGAGATGCTCGGCCTCTCCTCACATGGCGGGAAGATCGGTCCCTTTCACATCGAAGGACCCTCTCCCTGTTGGATTGAGATGGAGCTCCATCGAGATCCGCGTCACCCAGGTCGGCGTATCGTGGTGTTGAATGACCGTACAGAGCTCCACGCTCTCCGCCGGGCGCTCAATGAGCAGGCTTCGTTTCATGACCTCATGGGGAAGAGTCCCGCGATGCTTCGAATTTACCAACTTGTGCAAGATATCGCGCAAGTCGATACCACTGTCTTGATCGAAGGGGAGACGGGAACAGGGAAAGAATTGATCGCTCGAGCCATCCATTCCACCAGCGGGAGAAGGAATAAGCCGTTCATCGCCGCTAATTGCGCGGGATTAACCGACTCGCTCTTGACGAGCCAGCTCTTCGGCCATAAACGCGGGGCATTTACAGGAGCCGTGAACGATCAGCAAGGACTATTCGAAGCTGCTGAGGGCGGAACATTATTCCTCGACGAAATTGGGGATATCCCCTCTCAGGTGCAAACGGCTCTCTTACGCGTTCTGCAAGAGAAAGAGATCACCAAATTGGGTGAAGCCAAACCCCGCAAAGTCGAGGTGCGTGTCCTCGCGGCTACCCATCATAACCTCAGTGAAGACGTCGTCCGTGGGTCATTTCGAGCGGATTTGCTCTATCGAATTCGTATCGCCAGAGTCCAGCTTCCCCCTTTACGTGAACGCCGTAAGGACATCCCTCTCCTCGCCTATTCGTTTCTGGACCAAATCTGCACTGCCACCGGCAAGACCATCAAGCTCCTGAATCCGGATACGCTTCGCCTGCTCATGAGCCACCCATGGCCTGGAAATGTACGCGAGTTAAAAAGCGCCATTGAATTTTCCGTGATCAGCTGTAAGGGAAAGGAGGTCCTGCCCACTGATCTCCCGCCCGAGATCACCGGAAGCTCCGTAGTGTCGAGTCCTTCAGTGTGGATCTCGATCACGGACCAGGACGCGAAGTCTCGACTGCTCGCGGCCCTGTCCGATGCCAAAGGCAATCGAACCGAGGCGGCCAGACGACTGGGAGTCAGCAGGGCCACGTTCTATCGGCGTCTCGTCGAACTTAATATCCATCCCACTAGGTGATCGAAACCTGTCAGTTTTTTTCTTCTGAGAATGAGCTAAGAGCCATGCTCATCACCGATCGCACCCGGCATCTTCTTCGCGTTGGTTGCTCCGACGATATCCACTCTTCAAATTATCTCATCCGTTACGTTGCCTGTCTCACAAGACACTCTGCTATTTCAGGGTGACACAATCTGGGCGGCATCACTCATTCAGTAAGTTGACGGAAGTCCTGGATTGTCCAATGTAATTTCGTTCTCCAAGGCCATGGCACGGAGCTTGTTTTAAGGGTTTAGCACTGTCAAGGGGAGCGCGAGGAACCCCCTGTTCGGTCGCGAAGAAGTCAACCAGGTTGAATCCAACAGGGGAAGCCGTGATGACAAGTTTAGACGCCCAAGAGAAGGTACGAGCGTATTCCGACAGTGCAGAGATAGAGGACAACCGGGAATATCCCATGGGTCATCCGATCGATGGGGCAAAAGAAGGACTCATTGCCTTAATCGGAGTCATTTTCAGTCAGGTCACAGAACGAAACCAACAGGACACCATACCATGCGATGTAAACGATGCGACGGATTGATGATTGTGGAGCTGTGCGTGGAGGAAGAACTCGAAGAACAACTGGCTGGACGTGGTGCATTGCGCTGCTTGAATTGCGGGGCGATGGTGAACAACAGGATGCTTAGAAATCTAGCGGCTCGGCGGACCGAAGGGTCCGCGCACACGAGACAGGCTGCATCCGGAGGCCGCCGCTCAGCTCATCCCTTACGATGAGAAAAGGGTGATGAGGCACGCAAGGGGGACGAGGATTGCGGCGGATTACGCGACACTGAAGCGGTGCCATGGCAAAAGGATACATGCCCGCTGCTTGTACATAAGACGGTTCATTTCGTTCTCGCGAAGACCGACACCATCTTGGATGGGTTGACCGGCGCTGAGCTATGGAACCTTCGCAGAACAGGAATCACCGGATGGAACACTCGATGGGAATACGGCAACCGGTTCGCGTGTTACTGATCGATGATTCTATCCTGACTCTTCATGGGCTCAAGACATTTCTCTCGAAGAGCAGCCACATCGATATTGTCGGCGTTGCAAGAACTCGAGCTGAAGCTCTGGCCGCAATCCAGGCTCACCGACCGAACGTGGTGGTATTGGAGGTGCGAGTGGGGCAAGCGAGCGGAATCGACCTGTGCAGAACTATCCGTGAGTCACGTCCGAACATTGGTATCCTCTTCTTCACGGCGCATGACGATAAGGATCTCTTGCACTCCGCCATTCTGGCCGGGGCACAGGGGTACCTGTTGAAGAATGCTGCAGCCGAGGCTGTTGCGAGGAGCATAGAAATCGTTGCGACTGGAGAGGCCATTATCGACCATCGGTTGACTCATCTGGTGATCACGTGGCTTCGGGATGGAGATGAGGCCGAGCAAGAAGGAACCAAGGGTAGCTGCTCGAAAGACGATCTTCGGTTACTCTTCTTGGTGGCGTCCGGGAAGACGAACAAGGAAATCGTGCAAGAACTGAATGTCCCACCGAGTATTGTTGCCGCTCGCTTGCAGAGGATCTACAAGCATCTGAGGATATCCAGGCGATCCGAGGCGGTGCGTTACTATGTACATCTGGAAAAGACCACACATGGGTTTGAAGGCTTTTCTCACTAAAAAGGCAGGCCCTTCAGATCGGTGGTGATGCAAGCAAACAACCTATTGCGGCATCGAGGTAAACCAAGTATATACCTAAGGCCGACTGACCTACCGATGTGCTTAGCTATACGAAGGATGGTGCATGAAGCGCGGCATGGCATCCATTGTGTGGATCGTGATGGCATTTCTGATGACGTGGGCGAGCGCAGATTCGGCATTCGCCGAAGCGCCGGCTACGGAGACGACCGCGACTCCGCCCTTGGATGTCGTGACCTTGAACGACGGCAGCGTGATCTATGGCGAAGTGATAGAGATGGCGGACGGGCTATTACAGATCAAGAGTTCGATGACAAGATCGATCTGTACCATAATAACGAGATGTTCCCATCGCTCCAAAACTTCTCTGATTTCTATTTTACGATGAATAACGGGGTGCGTTTCAAGATCTTGGATAGTCTGACGAGCGGGTTCCAGGTGACCACGCGCTACAACCATCGGCCGCCCGTCGGCAAGACCAATATCGACAATCTGTACTTACTCACACTGGGTTATGCTTTCGACACGACCCGCGAGCGAGAGGTCGCTTGAGGTATCGCACTGAGCCGCGTTCAGAGGAGGAGCACTATGCTGAAAGAGTTTAGAGAGTTTGCCATGAAGGGGAATGTTCTGGACATGGCGATCGGCGTCATCATCGGTGGAGCGTTCGGAAAAATCGTGTCGTCACTCGTCAGTGACGTACTCATGCCTCCGCTTGGGTTGCTGATGGGGAAAGTGGATTTTTCCAGTCTGTTCATCAACTTGTCCGAGACATCCCATCCGTCCTTAGTGGCAGCGAAGGCAGCGGGGGCTCCGACGCTCAATTACGGGGTCTTCCTGCAAAGTGTATTCGATTTTCTTATTATTGCGTTTGTGATTTTTCTCTTGGTCAAGCAAGTCAACAGATTCAAGAATCAAGCGCCTCCACCCCCCCCGCCTCCTTCGCCAGGGCCGACCAACGAGGAGAAATTGTTGATGGAGATCCGGGATCTGCTCAAGGGCCGTCAATAATGCGACAACAAGAACCAGAGCAAGAAGGTGGACGAGACATATATCCCTCGTCCTAAGGAGAAGGAGTTCACCATGCGAACGCTCACGACCGCGATAGTTATGACTGGCCTAGTCGTTCTGACGGGTTGTTCATCAGCTCTCAAGCAGCATCCCAATACGTATATCAAGCAGCCGACCGTATGCATAGACCGATGGTATGGCTATTATCTGGGGAGTGGGTGCCCAACCACGGCCAAGACAGCAGCACCCGATGCAACGAAAGAAATGGCGGACCGTCTGGCGGCTCTTGAAAGACAGCGTAACGGACTGGCCGACGAACTGGAAGCAGCAAGAAAACAAAATGGAGATCTCAGCAGCCGTGTGAACGAATTGGAGAGGCAGCTTGCCGACCGGGATCGAGAGCTAGCCGAACTTCGATCCGGTTCCGATGACACTGCCGCCCTCTCGGGTCAGCTTTCGGCGGCACAGAGTGAGAAGGATCGGCTCGCAGCGGAATTGGCCGCGGCGAGGCAACACATTGAGGATCATGACCGGCTGGCGGCAGAGTTGGAGGCGCAATTAGCGGCGGCAAGGCAACGCAACGCGGATTTTGAGGCGCAACTCGCCGATCGGGACAAAGAACTTGCCGGTCTTCGGGGCGACTTGTCCACAGAAGCGGCGAAGTTGCAAGAGGCGCAGCGCGGGTTGATCCGGGCGCTTCGTCCTGAGATCGCCAAGGGTGATATCACGGTCGGTTTAAACAGCGAGCGTCTTCTGATCAACCTGGCTTCCGGCTATCTCTTCGGCTCAGGGGAAGATCAACTCAAGCCTGCAGGAGCCGATGCCTTGCAACGAGTGGGCGGTGTCCTCAAAGGGTTTCCGGAGAAGCAAGTGCATGTAGTCGGTTATACCGACAATGTAACCATCAAAGGTGCGCTGAAGAAGAAGTTCCCATCCAATAAAGAACTTTCGGATGCCCGTGCGAATGGCGCAGCTCAGGCTCTGCGAGATGGCGGTGTAGCCAACCTCACGGCTGCTGGTCATGGCGAGAATGATCCAATCGCCAGCAATAATACAGCGGCAGGCCGCGCTAAAAACAGACGGATTGAGGTGATCGTCAATTAACGGACGAGAATGGGTTTCTTTTTGCATGGTATCGTCGAGGCTCTTCTCTCCGTGGGAAGAGCCTCATCGCCGCGACTAGCCATACCTGTCTCCATCTCATGCTATCCCAAATCCTTGGTCACACCCGGCTGATCTCCCCAGGGATCTTAGAAGCCGAGGTCCGAAAGAGAGGGGTAATCGTCTGGGCGTCGGCCCAGAGCCCAGTGGTACTTCCGCTCCGATTCTGTAATGGGAAGGTCATTAATGCTCGCGATGCGCCGACGCATGAGACCGTTGGTATCGAACTCCCAGTTTTCGTTACCGTAAGATCGATACCAATTTCCAGAGTGGTCGTGCCACTCATAGGCGAAGCGCACGGCGATTCGGTTATCTTGGTATGCCCACAGTTCTTTGATTAAGCGGTAGTCCAGCTCTTTCTCCCATTTGCGCCGCAGAAATGCGACGATCGCTTCTCGTCTCGACAGGAACTCCGAACGGTTTCGCCATACACTATCGACTGTGTAGGCCAACGACACTCTCTCGGGATCGCGCTCATTCCAAGCATCCTCTGCCATGCGCACTTTTTGTATGGCAGTCTCATGAGTGAAAGGCGGGAAAGGGGGGCGCTTGTTCGGATCTGATGACATAAGGTCTTCCTACGTAAAGATTGCGAGCAGCAATCGCAAGAAGTAACTACCTGTCATTTCCTTGATAGCTCCAAGCCTGCTCTTGCTGCGCCCAATGCGTCTTCGAGTTCGACGATCCGCATCTTTAACGAACCAGCATACTCTTCGACTTCTTCTGCCGAATATCGAGGCGTGATATATTTTGGGCAATTCCAATCAAACGACACGACGTCGATGAAGACCAGCCGCTCCACCGCTGACCGCATCGTTGGGTCAGCGAGCTGCGCAATGAGTTGTGGATGGGCACGTGCATCTTCGACACGGGCATGACCGAAAATTTTGAGACGCTCCCGATTCTTATAGTCCATCAGGAACAGTGCCACACGGTCGTTCACGAAAATGTTACCGGTCGTGAGCAGCTGGCGATTGCCCTTGTAATCGGCGAAGGCCAACGTCGTCTCATTGACCACGCGCAGGAATCCTCGCGGACCACCTCGATGCTGAATGTAGGGCCATCCGGTTTCGCTCACCGTGCCCAGGTAGAAACTCTCTCTTGCCGCAATAAACTCGACCTCCGCTTCGCCGAGTGGATCGCGTTCCGGCGCGTCGGCGATTCTTGTCGCACGGCCATAATACTGCTTTTGTGCACGGCGTACCGAGTCCGTCATCGCCAGATCTAAATATCTCGTCGCCATCGTCTCATCCTCCATCACATCGTCGTGCAAGGCCTTTTGGGGTTACACGTCGATATTCTGCGATGCCTGTATCAGAACACCACGATGTTCCATCCATTCGCAACGTACCGGCGCAGACTCAACAGTCCGGCTGTTCCGGCTAGCGCATAATCCTGCTTGAGTGGCACACCACAAGATTCGACTGCTTCCTTTGCTCCGAACACTTCAGCACAACCACATGAGACGCCTTGCCCCACATCGCGAGCAAAGAACTAACTCCCTAAATATAATTTAGATGGTTATATCAACGGAAAGCTAACTTGTCAACTGGCTCTTTGTAGGTTATCTATAAACGGAGGCAAGAGAACCGATGAAGAAGGAAGTACAAAGGTTTCTGTTTGTAGGCAACCACCCTTGTCTGGATTTGATCAATACCCAGCTGATAGTGAAAGGAGAACCGAGAGATCTTCTCGAGAGCGTTGATGACCTCTCTTTATGGCTGATGCAGGCAAGACTTCTTACAGCGTCCCAAGCCAAGATCACCAAAGTTCACCTCCACAATGAAGAAGGCGCGTCCTTGCTTGAGCGGGCGAAGACCTTACGGGCGACGCTCCGAATCGTTGTCGAACGGGTCGCAGCGGGCAAAGCTGTGCCCGATTCGGCCATCGACGCCACGAATCAGTTGCTGGCTCAGCGTCCCGGCCATACCCTGCTTGTTCGGACCAAGGAGGGCATTAAGCGGCGGTTCCATTCCCTGGCGACTCAACAGGTGGAGCTCTTGGCTCCCCTTTTGGAATCGGCCAGCGACCTGCTCAGCTCCGGTCGTTTGTGTTTGATCAAGAAATGCGCTAATGCCGCCTGTATTCTTTATTTTTTAGACACGACCAAGAATCATACGCGGAATTGGTGCAGCATGCAGATGTGCGGCAATCGGATGAAAGTGGCGGCGCACTATCGGAGAAGTCGGGATAAGGCAAGTCTCTAAGCGCCAGCAGCGACGGTGCTCAGACGCTGCGCCATCGTTGACGAGCATCTTGCTCGACCACGATCATATCGTATTGACAGCTCCTAGGTCCTAATG
>JAICWG010000275.1 GCA_025934915.1 Nitrospira sp. | reverse complement strand
CGGCAGGACTCGTCTGGTCGTCTTCGTGGCGGTCGGCGTGCTCGTCGGCGGGGCGGCTCTGGTTCCGTTCATCGGGCGGGAATTCGTGCCGATCATGGACGAAGGCACGATCGTCGTGAATTTGGTGCGCCTCCCGAGCATCGGCCTCAGCGAATCGCTGAAGATCGCAGGAGAAGTCGAACGGTTATTGCTGGACATACCGGAGGTGCGCTCCGTGATTTCGCGCACGGGCGCCAATGAATTGGGGACTGATCCAATGGGAATGGAACTCAGCGATATGTATATCTTGCTCAAGCCAGAGTCCGCGTGGCAGGCGCAGTCCAAAACGGAGATCGAGGAGCAGGTCCGCCGAAGGCTGGAGCAAGTGCTCGGTATCGCATTCGGGTTGTCCCAGCCGATCGCCATGCGCGTCGATGAACTGGTCTCGGGAGTCCGATCTCAGGTCGCTGTCAAATTGTTCGGCGATGACCTTGAGACCTTGCGGGTGAAGGCGGACGAAATCTCACGGGTGCTGCGGCAAGTGCGCGGCATTTCCGATCTACGAGTCGAGCAGGTGTCTGGTCTGTATTATCTGAAGATCGACATCGACCGTGCCAGGATTGCGCGATATGGGATCAACGTCGCGGAGATCACGGAGGTGATTGAAGCTGTCGGTGTCGGCATTGCCGCCGGAGAGGTGTTCGAAGGACAGTGGCGGTTCCCGATCGTCGTGCGATTCCCGGACGATCGGCGCACCGATGTGGAGACGATTGCGGCCTTGTGGGTAACGGCCCCGGACGGCTCACGAATTCCTCTTCGTGAGCTGGCCGACATTCGAATTGTGGAAGGACCGGCGCAAATCAGTCGTGAGCATGCGAGTCGCCGGATCGTGATCGAGGCGAATGTGGTTGGGCGCGATCTAGTCGGTGCGGTTGAAGAGGCTCAAACAGGAGTCGCACGTCTGGTGCGGCTTCCGCCTGGCTATTATTTGACTTGGGGCGGCCAATTCGAAAATCAGCAGAAGGCCATGGCGCGTCTAGCCGTGGTCGTACCGCTGGTCATCGGCTTAATCTTCTTGTTGCTCTATTTTACGTTTGGAAATCTGCGGCATGCGGCGCTCATTCTCCTCGCGATTCCGTTCGCCATGGTCGGCGGTCTCGTAGCGCTCCTGGTCGGTGGCCTCTATCTGTCGGTCCCGGCTTCCGTAGGGTTTATCGCATTGTTCGGTGTGGCGGTGCTCAATGGGGTCGTGAAGATTGCCTACATCACCCAGCTGCGGGAGCAGGGGATGCCGTTGGACGAGGCGGTGTTGACCGGCATGGTCTTGCGGTTGCGTCCTGTGCTGATGACTGCGACCGTGGCGGCACTTGGATTAACGCCGTTACTCTTCGCAAGCGGCCCGGGTTCCGAAGTGCAAAGACCATTGGCAACTGTCGTCATCGGTGGATTGATTTCGTCCACGGCGTTGACGCTGGTCGTGCTTCCCGTGCTCTATCGATGGATCGAACAGCGGATTGTTCAACGGTACGAAGCTGATTGCCAAACGCTCGCCCCACGGTCTGCGACGGAAGCGACACCCATCTCCTCCGTTGAAGCAACATTTCACCCGCATTCTTCATGAAGGCTCGTGACGAACTCGGGAAGAGGCGCGTTCGATTCGAGGGAAGCGCACCGGCCTCGCGCGGCGAGAAGGGTTGATAAATCCTATGATCTCGCCGCGCATAGCTGTGTCAATCGCCTGCTCGGGATCCATTCTCCGGACTACCCTCCGAGCGCCTGGAGGAGCTTTGCTCCGTTAGGCGTGCCCCATCCCGTGCATGCATCCCAGCCCTGTTTGGCAGAATAGGCTCCATTGTCGCCCGAAGAGATATCTCGAAAGGAGCCTTTGCCGACGAGCGGCTGGTAAATGAGCGGGTTCAGAAACCCTACCGGATGACTGAGCTTCTGGTTCATCAGCGCGATCAAGCCGGCCCATAAGGGAGCGACCGCGCTCGTTCCGCCGATCACAAACTCTTCCCCGTCAACACGGACCACATAGCCGGTAGCAGGGTCCGCATCGCCCGCGACATCAGGGACACCACGGCCATTGTGGCTGCCGGGGTTTGCCGATGGCGGGATGCCGGCCGTGCTCTGATATTGCGGCATGGGAAAGAAGTTGCTCACACCTCCACCAGTCGCGCTATCGGCCGATTCATTCCAGACTATTTCATCGGTGATCGTGTTTCCGGAAGCGGTCAGCTTGGTACCCCCACAGCCCAGCGCGAATGGGCTGGATGCCGGGAAATCTACATGTGCCTTACCGTCCGTTTGCCGTCCGCTGATCCGTTATCTCCTGCCGCGCAACAGACCGTCACGCCGAGCGCACCGGCTGTCTGGAATGCTTCGTCAAACGACGCCATTGCTTGCTCAGTCCAGTTATCCTCGGCGCTGCCCCAACTGATCGAGATCACCGATGGCTTGTGGGTCGTGTCATGGATCGCCTTGGTGACGGCGTCGAGAAACCCTTTGTCGGTGTTCGGAGCGAAGTAGACCGCGATCAACGCCTTCGGCGCCACGGCGGCCGCCACTTCGATGTCGAGCATGACCTCCCCGTCGGCACTCTCGGCGTTGGAGGGGTGGTTCCTTCCGCCATCGACCCGAACCGTTTTGACCTTTGGCGCGGGCCGACCGAGCTTTTGAAAATACGCCTTGATGTCGGCCTTGCGATAGCCGCCGCCGAGTTCGATGATAGCGATACATTGCCCGGAGCCATCCAAGTCGATCGGGAAATTATAGAGTGTTGCCAATTCGACCGGGGTAAATGATCCTCCCGTCGCGCGGGATTGCCTATCGTCGGGCATTTTGCGTCGTTGAAAATGTGGTTTCGCCACAGGTCGGTCGTCGATCCCAAACACCCCTTCCACGATTCCGTCCAACTCGGCCGGCACCGTCAGCGGGCCGACCCGACCACGGTAGGTGCCCCCGTCATGCTCGTAATGTTCAATGGTCGTCCCGAACGCTCTCGCGAAGTCGGCAGCGGTCCCCGAGAGAAAAATACTGCGCCGGGCCGGGCTCTTTTCGACAACGACGAGGTTGTGGGCTCGAGCGAATGCTTCGACCTTCGCCATATCCGCCGAGTCAGCGCCGTACGACGATGCATACTGTTCGCGCGTGAGGTAACGCCGATTCATTGGCAACTTGTCGGTATGGAATCCGCCGACCGGACTCTGGAGAGCGGTCTTTCGACGAATTCGGACGGTCACTTCAAAGCGCTCGTCATTCGGGACAGGACCGTCGACACGCGCTGCGTGATGAGGGCTGCGTTCGCTGCCACGAACTGTGACGCGGTTGTGATTTGTAGGCATGGTGTCCTCCATTGTGAATTCCCATGAATAGGGCCTCTGTCAATAGGAGACACGAAGCTCCTCGTGAATAAGATCGGCGATAACCTCCCATGCGGACTCACTGTCCTTGCCTGTCTATCAGGGCGAGACAATCTGCCCCGACTCTCTCGGCCACGCTAAGCCTTTGGGACGTAACGTCACTTCGGTCCCGCTGTAGCACGAAACAGATTCATTTCTTAAATGACCAGCCTGCTATGTCCTACTTCAGAACGTTGATCGTGGTCACGCACTTCATAGTCTTCCTCATCACTCAATATGAACGAGTTCTGCTACGCATCGTGCCGATGCATTTATCTTGCCTCTGCCCCAGCGAAATGACATTCTCTGTTTTTCATCTGATTTCGCGAAACCGTGTACAGTCTATGCGGATTCAAGCGAATCCTATTAGATACGAGTACATATCTTATCAGATACATTTCTTATCAGATACATTTCCTTCACATCGTTTCAAGAGTAGTGCGCGGTCCGTGCGGAGACGCGCGAATCTGACGGATGTAATTACGCGTCTTTTTAAGAAACACGCAATGTGGCTGTCAGAAAGCGTCCATAACAACTTAGTGCTTGGTG
>JAICWG010000067.1 GCA_025934915.1 Nitrospira sp. | reverse complement strand
GCCCCTCTCGCCCGGGTAGAAACCCTTTGATGCCTTCCCATTGATCGTCGCGCAGTGCAGACCGTCGTGCCATCGGGTAGCCCCTCCGTTCAGGCGAACTCTCTATGAATCACATATGCTCAGCTTTGTGAATCCTTAACCGACGACACGCCCTAAGGGCCGTTCCCACTGGCATGCGAACTCTCACCATTGAGCCGCTCGACCATACAACAACTGGCGCGCAAGATAGTGGATAAAGGTCGCGAACAGGCTCGGATATTGGTCGAAAAAGCGATCCTCTCTCAGCAGTTATCCCAGAAACTTGATTTGGTCTCACAAGCAGCTGCTTTGGATCCTCAGTCTGTGGAGCCTTTGATCGTACGTGGGCAGACTTATTTACGGCTCGCATCCGCTGCCTATTCCACCAAGTCGAGACCAAATGAATATTCCCACTATGTCGATAATGCCCGAATGGATTTCGATCGAGCTATTCTAATTCTAATTGATCCAAAGAATACCTGGGCTCTTCTTGGCCGAGGTGACGTCGACACATGGCTACATCGGCCCGTCGAGGCAGCTCACGCCTTCAAACAAGTACTTGGATTGGATCCTTTTTTTGATTTAGCACGTTATTGCCTTATTAATCTGTATACCGTCGAGGCTCGCAAATTGGTTTCCTTGAAGCAGTGGTCATCTGCCTTGACAGTCTTGCAAAAGTGCTTGCCCCCGGAAACTCCTGACAGTTGGATTCTCTATCAAAAAGAGGCTTATTTGCTCAGGAGCGATATCTACAAGAAGTTGGGCCGGTCGACCCAAGCAATTGATGACCTGAGTGCGATCCTGCGAGCTGATCCCACTGATAGGCAGGCCTTGCTCACGAGAGCTGCGTTTTACCAGGAAGGGCTGCAAGGGCGTTCGGCAAAAGATGACTTCGAACGTGCGTGCATGCTCGGAGCAACGGCTGCCTGCGATCAGCTCCCGTAGTAACATTTTTCACTGCGCTCGTCTATTAACTCCGGCCAATAACTCCGGCCAAGTTCCTTGCGCAGCATGCCGCTCAACGACTGCCGTCTCACATGTCATAACCTCGTACACTCATTTGACAATCCAAAAGATCGACACCTATAATGCCGTAGGTCCCGGAGTCGACGTTTGACCAGCTTCCATCGGCACTCGAGATGGGGGCAAAGGGCCTAAACTCTCTGCCAAATAGTGGTCCGAAAGCTCCTTGCGGTGGGTCTTCTGTGATCTTGAACAGGCATGGAGAAACAGCTTAGAGTGTGTCAGAGAATCAGGTACGTGAAAAACCACTGTTTCTTTCATCAACCAAAATTTTCCCGGAGTGTAGGTTGTGATGAGTGACTATCGTGTGCTTCCAGGACCAGAACACTTTCTTCCCCCAGCTGCTGCAAGCATGGGGATTCGCCTACCAAATCCAGGACAAGCCCATATCAACGGCGTGATCACCTCGGAAGAAGATGCCTATGACGAAGCGGCGCGTCAGTTCTTAATGGCAAAAGTGCCGACAATTTTCCCAGGCCCCCTCGTGTTATGGGCATGGAACGAAAAAGCCGCAAAAAAAGCGACGGCTATTCGACATCTTTTCAACACGCTGAAGGAATGCGTTCAGCCTGGCCAAAAACCGATGCTGATCCCCATGCCCGACTACCGTCCCAAATATCCTAAAATCAACCCTGAAGTTGAGATCAACCCGAATCATCCGAATTTGACCATCTGGCACAACAAAATCGACTGCTGCATATTTATCGGCGTCCATTGTCACCAGGCCAATCTGTCACTAAAGATCATTCGTGGCGGAACATCCTGCTATACTATCGCCATGTGCGCGCAGGCCGGCCACGAAGACGCCATGCTCTCGTTCCGTGATGCATCCGTCGAAAAAATCATGCGGTTGGCCGATACCATAAAGCGATTGAAAGGGACCGTCCAACCACGGCTAGCATCAGCCAATAATGGGGTTTCGAATTAACCGTTTGAAATCCTCGAGTGTGAAAGGAGGCTGGGTCCATGGCAGAAATAAAATCAGTTATCGGGACGCAAAATAAAAAAGGTCAGACCTATACAGATACCTGGAAAATGATGAATGAGGCTCCGCGTACGCCTTCATTCTTCACGGGCAGCGAAGTCATCAAAGAAGCTCTCCGTCGGGCAAGTTGCGATGTCATGATCGCGTATCCGATCACGCCACAGAGTGAAGCCGCTGCATTGATCGGCGAATTATTTGCTGAAGGCTATATCGGAGACTACTTCCGCGGTGAGAGCGAATTTGCCGTCATGTCGCAATGCGCCGGTTCCGCATTCGGCGGAGCTCGTGTATTCACGACAACAGCAGGACCTGGCACCATGCGGGCCATGGAGAACTTCCCGATGTGGGCCGGCGCCAGGTTGCCGATTCAGATGATCGTCACCTGTCGAGGCATTAACTCACCGCTCTCGATTCAGCCAGACACCCTTGAAATCGCCTATCTGCTGAACACCGGCATGTTAGTGTGGCATGCAGAGACTGCTCAAGACTTCTTCGATTGGATTCTGAAGGGTTACATGGTGTCTGAGGAGCCGGATGTGCACCTTCCACTCGCACTGTGCTGCGACGGATTCTTCGTCACCCACACGAAAGACGTGGTGAATCTGACGCCAGCGGACATGTGCCTCCCACCATATGACCCTTACCGGTCTCCCGTACCTTGTATGGATATGGAGTGTCCGCCTGTTCGGATGATGCGCGACCCATTTGTCATGAAAAGCAACTATATCAGCTATGCAACACATGCCAGCTGGCAGCAAGAAATTTGGGCTGCTGTCGAACGCTCGCGAAAACATTCGATCCATTGGCTGAATGGTCTGATCGACACGGAAAATACGGACGCAGACATCGTGATCGTAGCTTCAGGCACTGCCGTTTCTCAAGGTCGGGAAGCGATCCGGTTGTTGGAAGACGAAGGCGTGCGATGCGGTCTGGTGAAGGTGAAAACCTTACGCCCCTGGCCGGAAGAAGAAATTCGGGAAGCTACCAAGAACGCGAAACACATCTTTGTGCCGGAGTTCAACGTGACCGGCTGGCTGGCCAAAGAAATCCGGGCCACCGTCCCAAATCACCAGCGCGTACATGCTGGCCCACATGTTTGTGGAGGCATGACAATGCCACCGGAAATCATCGTGTCTGAAATTAAGACAGCCCTTGGGATGAAGACCTTCTCCCTGGCTGGTCGTGGAAGTTGAACTGCACTGACTGCGAACCTGTCCGTTCTGACGAACGACACTGAGGAGGCCTATATATGAGTAAGGAACGCATACAAATATCCGAAGCCCTATACGACATCATGCCGTCGGACTATCAAGACCTCGTGAAAAGTGCGACGTACGGCAAGGAAGACCGAGGCTGGAAGGACATCGGAACATCTAAGGAGCTGATTGAGCAGCATTCACTCTGCGCTGGCTGCCCCGAGTCCATGGCTTTCCGCTATATATTGGCTTCTCTCCCCAATCCAGAAGATACGGTCATGGTCGGTTCGACCGGCTGTACCAGTCTGGTGTTTCCAATGGTCGCTGTCCATAACATCCATTCGCTGTTTGGAAACCAAAACGCGATCGCATCCGGTCTTAAGCGTGCTCTTAGCGTCAGATTCCCCGGTCGTGTAAAAGATGTCGTCGTCCTCGCCGGTGATGGCGCGACCGTCGACATCGGTCTGGACATGACACTCCAGGCCTGGTTCCGACAAGAAAAATTCACGACCATTTGCTTCGACAATGAACTCTACGCCAACACCGGCGGGCAGGAGAGCGGGCTCATGCAGAAAGGCTTCGTCGCTAAAATGGCGCCAGTCGGGAAGTTGTTCGACAAGGTGCGCTTGCCTGAGATCGCTCGCGAGTCCGGCTGTCATTACGTCGTAAATTGCACCGTCAGCAAACCGTCGCTGGTTGAAAAGGTTATCCGCAACGCCGTGCATATTGCCCGTGAAATCGGTCCGACCTATCTTCAGCTCTATACACCCTGTATTCTCGAAATCGGCAAGAATAGCATGGAAGGTCTGCAAGAAATGCGTGACTCCGAAAAGCCAACCGAACGTTTCGCGTACAAGGAATACATCAGCGAGCCGGCAAAGCAACTGTTGACTGAACTGGCAGCCAAAGATAAAGAGCGGAAGGCAGCCGCTAAGCAGTTGGCTGCGCAGGCTCAAGCTAATTAGACCGGAGGCCCTTCATGATCAAGAAGCGACTTAATATCCGAATGTCAGGATTAGGCGGACAAGGCGCCGTCACCGCCGCTCACGTCATGGCTATGGCGGCCAATCGGGACGGCAAATTCTCCATCTCAAACCCGTTCTTCGGTGCTGAGAAACGCATGGCGCCGGCTGAAAGCTATTGCCGCATCGGTATCGAGCGGATCTATGATCGCGGCGAACTCGTATTTCCAGATGTGATTGAAGTATTCCATCCCCAGGTCATCACAATGGGGAAAAGTTATACAATGCCGTTCTACTCAGGGATAAAGGAAGGTGGCGTCGTTATTATCAATTCCGGTCAACCTCTGTTGTCTGAAGAAGACGTCCAGCGCCTCAAGGATCTGAACGTGGCCACCTTTTATATCGCCGGGACCGAGCTGGCGATCGAGACCGCTGGTACGGAATTGTCAACCAATATGACCATGATCGGGTCAGTCGCCGGTATTACCAAGTGTGTGTCGATGGAAGCGTTGGACGGCGCATTGCAAGAACGCTTCGGAAAGAAATTCGTTGCATCGGGTGGTACCGCTTCTCTAGATGAAGCGATCAAGAAGAAGTTTGCCAAGAAAGAAATGCTTCTGGCCAAAAACCTTGCGACGGTAAAGCGGGCCTACGAAATCGCCGCAGAATGGGCGGAAAAGAACAAGATCGAGCTGCGTGTCGGCAATCCGGCCATCGCCGCCTAAAAAAGGAATGACATTGCATGTATAATGTTGCGCAAGTCATTGATGAAAAGTGTACGGCCAAGAAGGGCTGCCGGCTGTGCATCATGTACTGTCCAGAGGCTAACTGCTTAGACTTGAACACGAGCAAAATGGTAGCCGAAGTCATTATCGATCGTTGCAAAGGTTGCGAACTCTGTGTGGTCGTCTGCAACGCCGCCAAGCACGAAGCAATCGTGATGCAATCTGTCAGCGCCACAGGCCAGTTGATGTCGAAAAAGGGAGAATCTGCGGCTTTGGGCCAAGCCTATCAAGGCTAACCGAGAGAGGTTCGAGTTGAAAACCCCATAGCCTCACCGCTATGGGGTTTTTTGTTGGTCCAAGGAGAAGGTTATGAAAAGCGAAGACAATGTTCTTGGTGAGCTCCTCAAAGAAATTTCAGGTTTAATCAATGAATATCCCTTGGCAATCGAACGACGAGCAGCGACCATTCAGGCCACAGGTAAAGACCCTGAGCTTGTTGAAAAGCTCGTTAAAGCAGCGGATACCATGCGCGATAGTGGCAACCTCTACCTCACCTGGGCAAGACATTATGCTGCTCTGGCGGAAGGCAACACCGACGCCTCATCGGACGAAGACGAAACCGAAGATTTCGACGTCTAAAAAATCTCCCTATTCCTCAAAGAGTTTTGCTAGAATACGTTCTTCTATTACTGAAATCTCTGTTCCCCGGTAGCTCAGTTGGTAGAGCAGCCGGCTGTTAACCGGCTGGTCGCAGGTTCGAGTCCTGCCCGGGGAGCCACAGCCTTTCCTTCCATCTGATAGCCTGCGAGTCCTCACGGTTGTGCGATCACGCGATCAAGACCTTCTCTTTGACCAACAGAAAAGTTTGCGTTGGTGACTTATCATGGCACCCATGTCCTGATGTGAACGGTGGCTCGTTGTACTCCGACCCTGCGGAAACATTGGTTCCAATATGCTTGCTCAGAATAATGGTGCAGCAGGATTCACTGTGTCTTATATACCGGAACAGAAGGAAATCATTGAGCACTTTTCAGAAGCCTTAAAACTGTGGGTGTCTGGCAGCATGTATTCTCAACATTCGAGGAGGTCAGGCGGGTTGTTCGAGGTCGACTGATGTGGTCCTCTCACAAACAGCCGTTTCAAGCGTTCGGATACCGTAGCCCTTCCCGATATCGAACGCAGCAATCTACTTAGGTGCTTGATTTCTGGGAAGCACTCCACCATAACTGGGCAGCTATTTTGCTCAACCTCATTGGTCAGAGTCACGTTTCCGAGTAGGTAGGAGAATCCTCACCGGCAGAACTGCCGGAGAAAGAACGGTGTTACATGAGTGGACTGTGTCGTACCATTGGCTCCTTGAGTTCTAACTCCAAGTGCAACATTGCCAGCCCAGATGGGCTAGGGTGTTGCCATGCACACGAGCTCATACCGACATCTGAGTGCCGACGAACGTGAGACCATGAGCCTGGGCCTGGCCCGGGGCCATTCGCTGCGGATGATGGCCCGAGTATTGGGCCGCGCGCCCAGCCTCCTGAGTCGGGACTAGGCTCGCCACACGACCCGAGACCAACCGTATCGGGCCTGCACGGCGCAGACATTGGCGACCGATCGCGCCTGTCAGCCGCGGCGATCGCGTACACTCGTGGATCTCTGGCTGTGGCAGTACATGCAGACGCATCTGGCTGCGGGGTGTTCGCCTGAGCAGATTGCCGGACGGCTCCAACGCGCGTATCCTGATGATATGGGGAAACAGCTGTTGACGGAGACTCTCTATGCGGGCCTGTATGTCTTGCCCCGTGGCACCCTGCGGAGCGAACTGTTGGTGGCCCTGCGGCAGGCGCACAAGGCGTGGCGCCATCGGGTGAGCGGGACCGATCGACGCGGCCAGATTCCCCATATGACGCTCATCGCCGAGCGCCCCGCCGCCGTGGCCACTCGCACAGTGCCGGGTCACTGGGAAGGCGATCTCCTCAAAGGGACCCGCAATAGGTCGGCCGTCGGCACCCTGGTGGAGCGGACGACGCGTCTGGTCATCCTGGCCAAGATGACCGGCACCGATGCGACGAGTGCCCGCCAGGGCTTCACGAAGAAACTCCAGCCTGTGCCCGCGATGCTGCGGAAAACCCTGACGTATAATCGCGGGAAAGAGATGGCCGCACACGAACAACTGGCCAAGCGCCTCGCGATCCGCGTCTTCTTGCCGATCCGCATTGTCCCTGGCAACGGGGGACCAACGAGAACACGAATGGCTTGCTCCGTCAGTACCTGCCGAAGGGCACCGATCTCTCGGGCTATACCCAACCAGAGTTGAATGCCATTGCCCATCGGCTCAACACGCGCCCACGCAAATGTCTCGACTTTGCCACGCCTCTGGAAGTCTCTGCGCACCTGCGCCATCACTCACCCGTTGCACTTGGAACTTGAAACCGCCCTTCTATTCTCTTACGGTTGCAATGCTTGTCTTTGTACCGCTCCCGATTTCTTGGACACTGTTGTAGCCATATTGGACCCGGCTGTGGGTCGCGTCGCTCGGCGATCGTCGCTCCTGAGGCAACGGTGTGGGGCGAGTTTGTGGGAGTGTCCTTCGATCGTTCTGATTGCATGAACTCTCGGCGTCGTCACGCCGCCTCCTGAGTCGTGAGGAGCTCGTGGCGCACCTGAGCCGGTGAGCGAAACCCCTGCCGCTCGACCAGCCACGGCTCATTATCGCTGAGCAGCCATTCGTGGAGTGCGATGCGGAGTTCTCGGCGGTCTGGAACGTTCGGACCCACAGCACCTGCTCCTTGAGGGTCCGGATGAACTGTTCCGCGACCCCAGTGCCTTCTGGGGCGCGCACGAAGGCCGGACTGGACGTCATCCCGAGGAAGCGGAGTTCGGCCTGAAAGTCGTCACTCATGTATTGGCGGCCATGATCATGGCGCACCTGCACGCCCGTCGCGATCTCGGCTGCATAGGCACCGAACGGCCGGCAGACGCCTTGGCGAATCGGTTCCAAGGCCTCAAATCGCGGCATGAATTCCGACGCCTTCAAGGGGGTACTGATCGATGGCCACGAAGACGGTCACGGAGCCGTGCTCCAGCGTGACGGTGCTGGTGGCCTCCGTGCCCCACCTCTGATTCGGGCGCTCGGGCGTGATGGTCCCGTCATGGTGCCGGGAGCCAAGCACTCGCGGCGCACGGCTGGGCGCCAAGAGGTTGGCCTGCCGCATGCGCCGCAGTACACGGGGCTTCGAGGTCCGAATGCCCTGCATACGGAGGTGTGCCCAGACCTTGCGGTGCCCTTCGCCAAGAAACGGTGAGACCGTGATCACCGCCCGGATATGGCTCGTGAGCGCCTCATCGGTGTACACCGTCTTCGACCCCCGCTTGACGGGCGTGACGGACGGTTGTGCAACGCGGGGCTGCTGGTGATAACACGTCGCCCGATTCAGGCCCCATTCCTGACAGAGCCGGACCACACCATACGGGCGTTGGACGGAAGACAACGTGGTGTGGCTCATCGCGTCGACCTCCTGGAGCTCAAAGGGGTGCCGGCCCTCAGGCGGCTCACCACTTCGCGGGACAATTCGAGCCGCATTGTCAGATCCCCGACCAGGGCCTTCAGACGTGCCAGTTCTTCATCGCGGCCATTGGCAGTCCGGCTCCTCAAACCGGCTAGTCCGCTGGTGATGGAGTGCTCCCGCCACTCCGACAACGTCGCGGCCGTGATGCCCAGGTCTCGTGAGATCAAGTCGAGAGCTTCACCACGCAACACGCGCAGCACGGCATCCACCTTCTTGCGCGAGGAGAATCGGCCTCGCTCCGGCTTCGATTGTGCCATGGACACCTCCCTCAATGAGGGGCAGTATGCCCCAAATGTGTGTCCAAGGAAATCGTGAGGCGGAGGATCTTCGTGCTTTTCAGTCGTCCGGCCTAAGCCGAATGGTATGTGGCAGCACAGGGCGTGGCCTCATTTGGTGACGTCTTCAATCATATTGATGGGACGACGGGATCTGCCGAGGGTGTCGGTTTTGGACAACTCGGCGTTCAGTCATCGCCCCTGTACGGTGGCAAGGTCGGGTACTATTTTGACGAACCGGGGTGGAAATGGCTGGGGATTGAGATGGAGGCGTTCACTTCGACACAGCACCTTAAACAACAGGGCGTGCAGGTTGATCCTGGGTTTGGGGCTCCCAGCGACATCCAGCTTACCCGTGGCCAAAATATCCGAGTCACCAACTGGGCCCCTATCAATATCATGTTCCGTTACCAAATCGGGCGATCGGAGCCGTATGTCGGAGCCGGGTTGGGGATCTACTTTCTCCACATCCACAATGCCGCGACTGATACATCGATATCCAGCAACGCGAACTTGGGCCTGAGTACCTTGAGTACCAAAGGTGGACTTCGATGGAGAGTGACGGATCACCTCTCGGTATTCGCGGAATGGAAATATAACCAGGTGAATTTTAATTATGACAACTTGCCCATTGGATCAACCACCGGGGGAGGGCATGCGCAATACCATACCCACATCGGAGTTGACGGCATCGGCTGGCATTTTTAATCGCTTGCGGGCGGTTCGCGGGGCACTCACTTATTGAGCATTAACCTCGTGAGCAACTACAAAACCTTAACGTAACGCCTGGGCATGGGGGTATTTCCAAGAGACACCGTATCGCCGCACAGTGTGTGACGAGTTTCTCAACGCAGATATCGTATGCTTCCAGCATGACAAAGGGAGACGGTTTGCCCTGCATGCCCTCTGAACGCAGTGAAAAGAAAGGTCCACTTCACTGGCATCAGCAAAAAGTTTGCGGTTTTCTTTCAATCGGCAAGGGGCAATAGTCTCACAGCACAGTATACGTCAATTCAAGCCGCTTCTTGCGCGTTGGCCAAAGTCGCGAGTAGTCATTACTCTTCCCCCCACCCCACTCTTCAAAACGATCTCACACATAGTCAAGTCGCTCAATATGACATTCCGATGGCTGTGAGCACGCTTCCTCCATTGAAATGATGACACGGTTTCTCTTTTGATGTCTTTCGTGTGAAGCCTTAGACTTGAACCGAAGAACTGTCAGGAGCTCCTTCAAGCAGTTGCATAGCGCACCATACTCGGTATGATGATTGATCCCGCAATGACTGATATCGTCTCGTCTTTTCAGCCGCCGCTACCCCTCCGGAATGCTCATCTCATGACGCTTGTCCCTCGCTACGTACCGCGGGACACGTCCTTGGCTCGATTGCCTCAGGAGTCGCGTTTGTTTTCCGTTGAGCCGGATGCACAGCTTCAGGGATTCTGTCATTGGCAAGCCAATCCCAAGGCGTCTCCCACAGCAGTACTGGTTCATGGTCTTGAAGGTTGCAGTGAATCAAGGTACATGCGCGGCATTGCTGCAAAGGCCTATCGTTCAGGCTTCAACGTCATTCGCATGAATCAGCGTACGTGCGGAGGAACCGAACATCTGTCCCCGACCCTTTATAACAGTGGCTTGAGCGGAGACTACCGGGCGATTTTCAAGGAGCTCGCTGATCGGGATGGACTTGACCACATATGGTTGGTTGGATATTCCATGGGTGGAAATCTCGTCTTGAAAGCGGGCGGCGAGCTTGGCCAGACCGCACCCGCCCTAGCAGGAGTCGCAGCAGTATGCCCGAACATCAACCCGACCGTTTGTGCTCATGCATTAGAGGAGCCTCGCAATTTCATTTACCATCGCCACTTTCTGACGCGGTTGAAAGCGAGGTTGCGGAGAAAGGCGGCCCTGTTGCCTGGGAAATGGGATCTTTCGCAACTCGATCGCATCGCGACGATCAGCGAATTTGATGATCGCTACACCGCTCATGACGGCGGCTACCGAGACGGCGCCGATTACTACGACCGGGCAGGTGCGCGCCATGTACTCGATGCCATCGCGGTTCCCACACTCATCATTACGGCACAAGACGACCCGTTTATTCCCTACTCGATGTTCACCGTACCGAAGATTCAGCAGCATCCTCAGATTCGTGTCGTCGCGCCTCGCTATGGAGGCCATTGTGGGTTTTTTCACCGAGGCCGGAATGGAGAAGACCCCTACTGGGCGGAGAACCGAATCGTAGACTTTTTGCTGGGGCGGCTATGACGGGTGCTGCGCTGCATCAAGCTTGTCTCCCGCATGAACACTTGAGCAACTAGACGATCACGCTTTCGAGGTGGGTCCGCACATCTTCCAGATAGGTCTTAAACGGGTCCGGCATGGGGAACGGGGCATAGCCGCGTACTTGGAAGATCGACCAATTAATGACATAGGGAGGGAACAATCCATCAGGCGTTGGAGACAGATCCGCCGTTGAGGCGGACCGTTCATGCAGGAGATGCCTGACCAGTTCACTGCGGCCGTACGCACGCGTGTTTTTCGGCGCGGTTTCCATCGCAAGATGGATAAGACGGTCTGTCGTCACACGAGGGGCACGCCCCTCTTCCAATAATCCATAATAGAGCCCCTTCGCGGGATTCAGATTGTGATACTCCAAGTCCAAACTTTTCAGCATGGGACCGGTCCAGTCGGCATGTTCCGCTTCTCGAAAGCATTCTAGCAGCCACAGCTTGGACGCCCAGTCGACACGTCCGACGAGCCTTTGATAATCGCCGCGTAAATCATGGAGCACCGATGCCCATTGGGTAAGGACCCAATCGGTTTCTTCATCCTGCCCCTTACAATGCTGAACGGCACAGTCAAGAAACCGTTCTTGAATATCCACAGCCGACATCGTCTTGTGAGACTGCAACTGGATCAGCCAGCGTCGTTCTTGATCCTGGGAAATCTCTTGAAGCGCTTCCACCGGTTCGTCGATCTCCAAATCCTGAGGCGCATGTCCTTCCTCGATGAGCTGCAGCACCAAGCCCGTCGTTCCGAGTTTCAATGCCGTCGCATATTCGGCCATGTTGGAATCGCCGAGCAGCAAATGAATCCTCCGGTATTGATTCGGATCAGCCAAGGGCTCATCCCTCGTGTTCACAATCGCCCGATTGTGCTGCACCCATTCGAAGAAATCGTTTACGATATAGTCGGCACGTTGGGAGATTTGAAAGGGCAGATCCGATACATGATGCGCGCCGAGAGCCGAACGCGGAACGAGTAACCGATCCGTCTGAATCCAGGCATCCTGTAGGGCGGCGGAACCGACACGCCCAGAACCGGTAAAAATCTGTCTGGTCACGAGAAAGGTCACGAACGGAGCCAGCCCGCGCCTAGAAAAAGGAAACCGCCGAGAAACCAGATAGTTCTCATGCGAGCCGAAGGTCGCGTCGGTTTCATGATCGATGTTGTTCTTGATCAAGGATACGTGCTCTGAGAAGCCGAGTTCTTCGAGGGCTTGCTGCAGCAAGAGGTCCCCGGCACGGTCCGACGCCACCACATCCGTGAGGGAATGGCATTCCGGTGAGGCATACTCCAGATGTCCCATGTCCAAATAGATTCGTCCGGCGTTGGTGAGAAATCCCCCATTGCCGGGAGGCTCGTCATGCCCACGATGGTGCACGTCCAGCACACCTCGCCGCTGGACCTGGAACAGATGATCACGAATCTTCTGAGCAAACCATGTCGGGGAATGATTCGGTCGGTCTTCGTGAATCAAGAGTCCGTATTCAGTCTCCAAACCAAAGATACGATTTAACATGAGATTACGCGAGTGATGGGCTCAGATCCGTCGGAAGCATTGTTCTCAACTCATCGGCCTCAAGCGCTCGATACTTGGAGGGTCCTTGCACATGGCGGTCAAGTAAGGCGCATTCGATCGTCTTTTCGGCAATGCGTCGACGCAGATGCGCATAGAGGATCTCCGCGTCAATCACCTGCTGATCAGGACCGGTCCTTGCTTCGTCATGGTCTTCGCCCTCCTCCAGCGCCAGCTGCTGCGCTCGATCACCGACCGCCCATGTACGAATCGCCACATCCACAGCGTCCTTCAGAGACACAATGGACTGTTGTCGGAGATATCCGATCATCGTCTGCTCGACCACCGATGTAGCAGCAAGCACCGCATACTGGGTTTTCTCCTCAAAAGTCCCGTCGTAGTTAATCGTCAGGAAACCGTCTTTCTCGGCTTTCCGGCCTAATTCTGCCAGCAAGATTTTTACGATGAAAGGGGCCTTGAATACCTCTTCGAACGCTTGTTTAATGACAGGCGCGATGCCGTACTTCACCAGGCGGCTCCCGGTCACATCGGAAGCGGAGCGATTGAACCCTTCGACGTGAGCCATCTCCAATAGATTGAAGCGCAGCTTCTCAAGGTCGGCCGGGTGTCCCATACCTCCCAAGGCTAAGCGATCGTAAATCTCATATAACTTGGGCGTGCCTTTGCTCATCGTCATGAGCAGAATGCCGCGCTCATATGCGATCCCGACGACAGGAGCTCCCTCCTTCAGCTGATCGTCGAGATATTGCCGACGATTTCTGACTGCTTCCACCCACCGATATGGCTCTTCATACATAGCTCATGATCCTTACGCGCTTCTCAAAACTCTTGATTCAAACAGCGATTGGAGCTGAAGATCCGGCATCATCCTGATGCCGTCGGCCGTGATGAACTTAATGACCGGATAGAGACCGGCCTCGCGGTTGACTCCACCGGTCGCGCTGTCGAATTCTGCGGCGCTCGTCAACAGTCGCAACGCCTGAACGGTTGCTTGCTCCTCCGGCATCGTACTCAGCGGCTGTTCGCCCCATGTATTCAAGTAATGAAGAATTCCACGAATGGTCGATGAGCCGGACCCGGATACCGCATATTCCACTCCCTCGAACTCCGCGCCGAGAATGTCGTAAAAGTAGATTTTCGCTGTTTCGTACCTGGCGTCGTAACCGGCAAAGATCGGAGCTACAGCTCCAGTCCCCGCTAAGGCCGCCGGGACATTTTCCTTCAGCAGTTTGGACAGAGCTCGGAGTTTTCCCTCAAAGCTGAGTTCCTGAAGCTGTGTCCGTCGATAATACTTGAAGGAATGCTCAAGGATGCGCGCCATTTCATATGCGGTCGCCGGTACCCCGGCGATCGCCATGACACTATACCGATCGATCTCCAATACCTTGTCGGTGCGGTCGTACATCACCATATTTCCGGCGGTCGCGCGCCGATCCCCGGCAACCAGCACGCCTTCGCGATACTTAAAGGCAAGGATAGTCGTGGCAGTCGTCAGTTCCTGCCCTACTCCGACCTGCCCCGGCGTTCCAAACACGTATCCTTGTTCTTTCAAGAGCTGATAGAAATCTCCCTGCATGACCATCTGTTCCTCGGTACTGAGTTTGAAGTGCTGAGTCCGACTGGAACAGCATCACTCTGAGTCTGCTCTCCGCTCAGCACTGCTTTCCTATTCCCCGGTCCTCTGCCGATACCGCTCGGCTTGTTTGGGATCGACTTTGCGCATCCGCTTCATCAGACTATCCTTATCCGGCGATCCCGTCTCAGGACGGCGCGGCCCTCCTCCCTCCTCAAGAGGATGGGGAGATTTTGGCATAGGATCGACCGGCCCCTCGCGCCGTTCCGGCATCATGCTGTGTGTCATGTCTCCATATCCTTTCTGTGGTTCCACGTCGCCAGCGCATCAGCCGGTGAATGGGCATATTGGAAGACATCCATACACCGTCGGACTTCCTGTGGATTAAAAAGGTCTCCCATGTCAAAATCATGGGTGCGAAGCCCGCCCGCGAACTGAATCCGTTCCCATTGGATCGACTTAATCTGATCCGGAAACCGCTGCACGCACAGTCCGCGTAAACCTCCGCGAGTATCACTCGGGCCGTTCCGAAGCGCCTCGTCAATCGCCTCGTCGGTCGTCATCCGCCACACTTTCCCGTCCGCTTCCAACCCCAGGTACAGCCCTTGCTCGGGGTTTACATTGTGATACTCCAAGTCCAAGCTGGCCAACCAGGGATCATCCCAGCCGATCCGCTCTTCTCGCATGAACGTCTCGAGTAACCACTGTTTCGTGACCCAGTCCAGCTTTCCTACCAACTGCGAGCGGTCTTGAGACAACAGGCGTAAGGTGTCACTCCACTCGTTCAACAGCCACTCCGACTCTTCGTCGGATCCGGCCAACTCGCGGCGTGCCGCCTCACAGTAACACTCTTGAAGCTCTAAAGCGGAAAGCCTCCGTCCGTTTTTAAGACGAACCACTGCCTTCAGGTCCGGATCTCGTGACAACTGTTTCACTGCAGTCACCGGCTGATCCAGTTCGACATCGGGTGCAACTCCTCGCTCGATGAGGTTGAGCACGAGCCTGGTCGTCCCTACTTTGAGCGCCGTTGCATACTCGCACATGTTGGCATCGCCGATGATGAGATGGAGCCGCCGGTATTTTCTGCGATCGGCGTGGGGTTCGTCTCGAGTGTTGAAAATCGGTCGGTTGTGCATCGTATCAACGCCCAACTCCGCTTCCATAAAATCGGCGCGTTGAGAGAGCTGATACCGTCCTGGAACATGTCCGGACTCCTGTGCCTCAGTTCCGACCTTCCCCGCGCCGGCAATGATTTGTCGGCTCACCAAGAACGGCACCAAGCCGGCAACGAGAGCCGGAAAAGGGACGGCACGCGAGACAAGATAATTGTCGTGACATCCGTAACTGTGCCCATGAAAATCCGTGTTGTTCTTATATAGTCGGATGTGACCGCCTCCGAGCGTTTGATTGCGTCGCTGGGCGGCGCGTAGAACGATACGTTCTCCCGCGCGATCCTGGGCAAGAAGATCTCTGATCGTCCGGCACTCCGGCGTCGAATACTCGGGATGCGTGTGGTCGTTGTAGAATCTCGCCCCGTTTGGCAACACCAAATCGCTCTTCATGTCATGGAACGAAAAGGGGCGATGGGCATCCACCTTCGCAAACTCATCTTCTTCCCTGTCTTGTTGGAGACCAGAAACGCGAAAGCCACGAGCATCCTCGTGTGGATCTTCGCCTGCATAATCCCAACGGCGTTCAAAAGAAGCTTCCAGATAGGCCCGCACCAATTCCATCGATTCTACGACCGGATCCATCTCCGGTATGTCGTCTCGCGTAATCCCGTACTCGGTTTCGATGCCAAAAAGACGCATAGTCAGAGTTAGATATGAAAAGCAAAACGTGAAACGGACAACATCCGGGCTCTCAATTTTTCACCTGGTACGTCTCACATTTCACGTTTTCAGATGATCTGATTCACGAGGCGTTCTTCCGTCTGGCGCCCCCTCCGGAATGAGGAAATCCCCACGACCTGTTCCGGGTAATGATCCAGCAACTTCAGCCACTCCTCCGCAGCATCGTCCGGCGGCAACATGTCACCTTCCCGAAATTCCTCCGAGACGGAATCCAATAGGTCTTTGGCCTGCAATCCTGACTGCTGCCCCGACTGAACCGTACGATCGATCGCCTTTTCCTTGCCACGTTGCACGATCGAGGCCAAGATGGCTCCGCTCACCAAATCGCCTCGGTACAGCACCTTATTTTGCCCGCTCCTGAGCCGGATCGACAGAAGTCGATTATCTTCCGTTCGACAGAAGATCGACTCGATGATGTCTTCGACGAGCGAGGCTGCTGCCTGCATCTGCTCACCGCCCCGTTCCTTCACCAGCACCGGATCCAGCGGCAGATCCGCGGTCAAATATACCTTCAGAATCTCGGCTGCAGCGTCCTTGTTCGGACGACTGACTTTGATTTTCCGATCGATGCGGCCTGGGCGCAGCACCGCCGGATCGATCAAGTCGGGACGGTTGGACGCTAAAATAATGACGACGTCACGTAGCGATTCGATTCCATCCATTTCGCTGCAAAACATCGGCACGAGCGTATTCGAGATATTGAAGGAGCGCATGGCACGTCGCGTCCCCAAAATCGACTCCGCTTCATCGATGAAGATAAACGGCAAGGCGCCGTCCTTTCGTCTCGCCCGGGCTTGTTCGAAGAGATCGCGAACCATCCGCTCCGATTCCCCCAGCCACATGTTAAGAATTTCAGGCCCTTTTACATGCAGGAATGCTCCGCTTGTCACCGGCGGATGCTTGTCTCGATCGGGCCGGTGCTCCTGTTCGGATTCACCGACCAGCTTGGCCAAGCTACCGGCTGCCGCTTGGCCGATGAGCGTCTTGCCACATCCGGGCGGGCCATAGAGAAGAAAGCCCTTCGGTTGGGAAAACTTGAACCGTTCGAACGTCTCCGCATGCAACAGCGGATACTCGATCGCTTTTCTGATTGCCGTGATCGCCTCGTTCTGTCCGCCGATCTGCTCCCAGGTAACCTTAGGCGTTTCATCGAGGACGTGACGGCTTGCTTTGCGATCCACGAGTTTTTCAATCGCCACGCGATGGCTGGGATCGATACGAATTTCATCTCCCGGATCGAGATCTACGCCGATAAGATCAGTCGATCTTTGCAAGACCAACGATTGCCGCCCCATCTCCTGTTCACACCGCAATCGGCCGTCGGGCATGGCCTCAGCGAGTTTTACGATAGGACCGTTCCTGTCGTAACCCAATGTTTTGATCACTGAATAGGCCTCGTTGACCAGAATCTGCGTTCCGACTTTAAGATCCGTATTGGAGACGCGTGGGTCCACGTTGGCATAATACTCGGCCCCACCCACGACGATGCGAGCGAGTCCTTCACCGGGAACATCAAGTAAAGTCCCGATACGATTGGCCGGCGCCGTCAGCTTGGCGACGACCTCGCTCACTTTCTTGAATTCCAGTTCGCGTTGTTGATGGGCGGCTTGAGACAATGTCACCGTATGGCGCAGCTTATACAGCAGCTTCAGTCGAGCATCTCCCTCGGGGAATGAGGCCAGGCACTGCTCAATCAATTCGAGCGGATCGGTCCCCGTCTTCAACGACGGCTCATCGATCCGATCGTTGGGTTCATCTTGTTCAGAAGCTCTTCGATCACTCATTGGTGGTCCTTCATGACGTTTGACCATATGATCCTAACACACACCTGTCTTACAATGCCCTCACATCACACACTAATTAACGACCTGAAGAGTCACCGACACCTGTTCGCGCCGATCTCCCCGCAAAATCTCCACGCTCACTCGGTCACCGACTTTGTGCGCTTCCATCACATCCATCAGGTCATCAATGGTGGCCACCGGCTTTCCGGCGACCGAGACGATGACGTCGCCGAGTTGAATTCGCCCGATCATGGTTTCACGCGCCCCCTTGATCCCTGCGCGATCAGCGGCGCCGCCACGCGTCACTTTGCCGATGATGATTCCCTTGATCCCCCATCGCTTCGCCATCGCGTCCGGCACGAGAGAGACGCCCAATCCTGGACGGATGAGCTTGCCGTGCTTGATGAGTTCAGGAACGATGCGGTTCACCATATCGACCGGGACCGCGAATCCGATTCCGGCGTAGGCGCCGCTCGGACTCACGATTTGCGTATTCACGCCGATCAATCGCCCAGCCCCATCAAGAAGCGGGCCGCCTGAATTGCCGGGATTAATCGCCGCATCCGCCTGAATCACACCTTCAATCGTCCGATTCGACAGGGATTTGATGGTTCGCCCCAACGCACTCACGACTCCGGTCGTCAAGGTATGATCGAGCCCGAACGGATTCCCGATCGCCAACACCTTTTGCCCCACCCGCAAATCATGCGAGGAACCGATCGCCAACGGCTCCACATGAGCATCCGACACCTGAATTTGCAACACCGCCAGGTCGTGATCCGGATCGGCGCCGACCAACTTCGCCTCGTGTTCGCTCCGATCGGCCAATGTGACCTTGATCGCATGGGCACCGTAGATGACATGAAAGTTGGTGACGATGTGGCCTTGCTTGCTCCACACAAAACCGGACCCTGAACCCTGGGGTACTTCCATGACGTTCAGTGACCAGATGTCCTGCTGGATAGCCGTATTGGCGATGAACACGACGGACTTGGTCGCACGTTCAAACACCGCGATCGTCGATCGTTCATCGGCGCTCAGCTCCACCGGAGAAGGCATCACGGGGCGCGGCTTCCCTTCCGGGCCGTCATAGACTGCACCCAGCGGTTTGCCCCACTCCGCCGCATTGATCGGTGAGCATAGAATCGATGTAACCAGGAGCAGTGTGAGGGATTTGGCCTGGCTATTCACCCAGAACCTGCACGGCGAGTTCACGTGTTCTGGCGCGGGTATCGAAATCCACGACCACGATTTGCTGCCACGTACCGAGCAGAAGGGCGCCCCCCGCAAACGGAATGGTGACGGACGGCCCTTGGAGTTGTCCTCGAAGGTGGCTGTGACCGTTGTCCTCGCCGGGATTCATTAGGTTGTGCTGCCATCGTTGGTCAGAAGGAGCGAGACGATCCCAAAACGTTTTCGTGTCGGCCCGAATCCCCGGTTCGTCCTCGATAATCATCACCGAAGCGGTGGTGTGTTTGACGAACACCGTCACGATTCCCGCTTTCAGATCGGAACCAGCCAAGGCATCCGCAACAGATTTCGTGATGTTATCGACATGAGTATGACCTTCCATACGAATCGTGAGCGAAACGGTATGGACTCCCATTTATAGTCTTCCTCCCGTGAGACTACGGAGGTAGCGGCGGTCCCTTCGGGTCAACGGCTCTCCTCGCGCTTCTTCCAAAATGGAATCGAACGCGCCTTCGGCCGTCAGCACTCGTACGGCGCTCAAGACGTGACCGCTCAGAATACCTTCTTGCCCCAGCTTGTCGAGATAGGCGAAGGCCTCCGGCAGGCTCTCTTTGTTCCGAGCATAATAATCGCGTCCACGGCGCTGATTGCTGTAGGCCTCAAACTGCTCGCAGGCGACGAGGATCTCCGCCAATTGTCGCACCCAGGCCTTTGCCTTAACCAGCCGCTCCGGGTAATAGTAATACAGCATCACCTGCTGCATCCAAGGTTGCCACTCGATACCAAGTGT
>JAICWG010000071.1 GCA_025934915.1 Nitrospira sp. | reverse complement strand
GATGAGTGAGGGACTCAAGAGCCAGATTCAGAAGATCAAGAGCATGGCCTGCGGTTTCCGCAACATCGAGCACTTCAAGACGGCCATCTACTTCCACTGCGGAGGGCTCGATCTGTACCCATGCTGAACCCGGAAGCGCCAACAAGAAACTGTTGTGTCTGCGTGCAGAACGTGGGAAACGATATCGCATATCTTGTCCTTAGATCTTCCTCTGCATTCGTGCATGCATCCTTGAAGGGAACTCCGGCATCAACTTCAGCCTTTAAGACTTCTTTCGCTCGACGCTCGGAATCTAGAAGTTCGCGCAGGTCACATATAGTTCTTGTTGCACTATGGAGCAGTGAATGCTCAGCTGTGATTCGACTTTCCTCCGTTGTTCCAATGGCTGCTAGTAATCCGTCGGAGTATTCGGAAAGGGCGAGGTGACCATCCTCATATAATTCCTCAAGCCGACCGAATAGTTGACTGACCTTCTCACGGTCGGACATTTCTGCATGGAGCTTCAGCATTTCTGGCAAATAATCGGCCTGATAGCCCGCGACTTCCTCAATCCGATCATATCCTCTTCGCACGTCACGATGGATATGCTCAAAGACGGCGGCTGCGTGAAGAAGCATCTCGTGGCCCCAATACCAAACTGCAACGCCGAAATGCACCGGCCATCCGAGATGCTCGACACCCAATTCTTCCACAAAACTCTTCCAGGCATCTTTGTACGTTTCCCTTGTAAGCGGCCGTGATGCGAACGACAGGCCCTCTACCAGAGCGCCATCCTCTGCAGAGAATGGTACGATTGCTCCAGCGTCAACTCGACGACCTAACTCTTCAAGTAGCTCAGCATCGATCATGTTCACCACTCCTGAGTAAAAGAAAAGTAGGTGGGTACGTCAGAAGTTGACGGCGGGTACATCTAACACTTGATCCGGCTGCTGGGCTCGTTCGAAGATATTATGGAAGCTCTGATCCATGCGCCTGAGTACATCAGAGGTGAAATATTTTTCTCCGCACTGTTTGCAAACACCTGCCGGAACGTTTCGCAGGACGAGCAAGTGATCACGGCGACGATAGTCGTAGTTGATGTGTCGTTCTTCTACCTCGCCGCCACAGAAGGTGCAATCCGCATAGGTGGTCATGGCTTTGTTCCTCTGGTGCGGAGATCTGTCCATTTTGGTAGCCTTGGGATGTATACCGTAATCACCCTCAGAGTTCTCTCAACCTGCTGTTTTCTTGTGGCCCATCCTATCACAACATGTATCGGTTTGGGTCCAGCCAGACCGCCAACGAGACAACTTGGGCCCGCGGGTCTTTGGGATATTCTTCGATGAGTTCCCCATGTAGCAACGCAGCCTCAATCTCATCGATATCCAAATCATCTTCCAGCCGTTCCTATTGGGCATGGATACTGACTTCATAACGACTTGCCCGAACCAGCTCTCTGATCTCCTTGATGGTCATTCCAGAACTCTTTAGAACTTGCTCCTATCTCCCATTGGAGGGCAAGATTAGTTGCACAGGTCTTAAAAGACAAGGGTGCATAAATAGTGATCAACGTTTAGGCTCCTCATCATGCCCTCGCTTCCACGCCTATTACCAAGAACATGTGACGGTGTATGGGATCGAGCCGGTAGAAATGCTGACTGGAGCGTTGCCGAAGCGCCAACAGCGGTTAGTCGAAGCATGGGCTGAATACACAGCTAGAACTGATGGCCGACTGGGATCGCCTGCAAACAGGCCACAAACCTTTGACGATTGCACCGTTGGCGTAGAACGATCATGAACCATCCTATATATCAAGTGCAGACCGTCGAGGTCGTCGAACCATACACCCTGCGAGTGCAGTTTACTGACGACACGGAACAGATTATTTACCTGAAGCCAGTTTTAGCCGGTGAGCTTTATGGTCCGCTGCTCGATTTTGAGTTGTTCAACCAAGTGGCCATTGATCCGGAGGTGAAAACGCTGGTGTGGCCGAACGGTGCCGATTTTGACCCAGCCACACTGCACGATTGGCCCGCGCACAAAGACGTCTTCGCCGCACGCGCCAGCGAATGGGCACGGGTATCTGCCTAACGGATCTTCCCATTCCTGGCCAAAAGCACGTTAGCCCCTCTCGTCGTCATCCGACTTACCCCAGATACCTCCGAAACCACCTGCCCGCCTGCTCCGCCACCTGTTCCAGAGTCCCTGCTTCTTCGAAGAGGTGTGTTGCTCCGGGGACGATGACCAGTTTCTTCTCGCAAGTGAGTAGCTCGTACGCCGTCTGGTTCATCTCAATCACCGGTTCATCGTGGCCACCGACGATCAACAAGGTCGGGGCAGTGACCGACGGTAGATACGGTTCAGCCAGGTCCGGTCGTCCTCCTCGCGATACCACGGCCTTGATGTTCGATGGCTCTCGCGCCGCAGCTTGCAATGCTGCTCCCGCGCCGGTGCTGGCGCCGAAGTAACCGATTCCCAGATTCCGAATCAGTGGGTCAGCTTCCACCCAAGCTTTGGCCAACAATAGTCGATCCGCCAGCAGGTTGATATCGAACACTTTGCGCCGATCGTCAGTTTCTTCTTCGGTTAAGAGATCCAGAAGCAGTGTGGCAAGTCCGTCTTGCTGTAAATGGCACGCGACGAAATTATTGCGAGGGCTCAATCGCCCGCTCCCACTGCCATGCGCAAAGACGATGATTCCATGGATGCTAGTCGGAAGGCTGAGAATACCCTCCAGGACAAGTTTCCCTTTCGTGATTTGTACGCTGTGTTCCTGTAGGGCGGTCATGGCTTAGCCCGCTTCTTTGCGGGAGGACTGCAGGGAGCCGGACGGCTGAGCTCAGGCGGCAATTTGGTCTTGTCGTCGACGCAGGCGGCATTGAGTTGTGTCTGCGTGAGGCCGATGACCGACGAGAGTATGGCGCCCTTGAAGTTCGTGAGACGCAAGTCCGCTGAATCCAGCCGAGCACCGCTCAAATCGGCATGGACTAGGGTAGCATTCTGGAGATTTGTTTCTTGAAGATCGGTTTCCTGAAGATTGGCATGGGTCATGTCGGCATGGCTGAAGTTCGACCCGCGAAGATCTGCGCCGACGAAATTCGACGATTCCAGATTGGCTCTGTTGAATCGTGCGTGAGTGAAAGAAGATTTCGGAGCGTACATTTCGTTCAGATCAGCATTCATGAAGTTGATGTGCAATCCCTTGGCCCCGATGAGGACCGCGCGAGTGAGATTGGCGTCCAGGAAATCGGCTTCATCGAGGACGGCGTGATAAAGAATAGCCATCCGGAGGTTCGCCGAGTGCACATCCACCTTGACCAGAGCGGCCTCTTCTAGGTTGGCTCCTTCCAGGTCAGCGTCATGCAAGTCTGCACCCTGTAGGTCGGCGTACCGGAGATCTGTGCCGCGAAGAATCGCCCTCTTGAGATTGGCGCCGCGTAAATTCGTTTCGTCCAGATAAGCCCCTTCCAAGTCGGCTTCGATCAGACGGGCTGTTTCCAGGTGCGTGCGGTCCAGTAGTGTGCCCTGAAGGTTGGCGCGATAGAGATTCGCGTTGGTCAGGATGGTGCGACGCAGATCGGCGCCTGTGAGGTCGGCATTCACGAGGACCGTATCTTTCAGGGTGGCTCCGTAAAAATACGCCTCAGCGAAGTTGCTGTCGGTCAAATCGGCAGAGGTGAGATCGGCGCCCTGCAACTGTGCCCGCTCGAACGAGGCCCCCTTCACCTTGGCGTCGATCAGGACGGCGCCAAAGAGAGCAGCTTCATCACCGATCGCGCGTGAGAGATTCGTGTCGGTGAGCCGGGCGTAGCGCAGATCGGCTCCAGAGAGATTGCTGTCTATGAGGACGGATTTGGTGAGGTCTGCTCCAGCGAGGCTGGCCTGAGCCAGGATGGCCTGGGGCAGCTTCGCCTGACGTAGAACTGCACCTTCCAGATCGGCCCGTTCGAGGTTCGCCCCCGCCAGTGCTGCCCGGCTCAGATCCGCTTGGCAGAGCTCTATTCGCTTGGCATCCGGGTTGCCCCGATATTCCATCCATTGTTCATGTGAACGGACAAGAGCTTGAAGTATTTTGGCCGGGACAGGCTTTTTCTTATAAGGACTCTTGCACATAGAAAACTCGGGCGATGTCGCATGGGAAGCTGATGGACCAGCCGCACCGGCCGACGTAGCGGCGAGCCCGATGAGGATGATGATTCCCGCAGAGAGGGTCGGTATGAAGAGACGGTTCATCACATATTCTCCTTCGATAGTAAAATCTGCGATGACTGTCTAGATGGAGCTTTGCAAAGTCAAGGAAATCCGTGCGTCACAGGTCGCCATCGTCTCAAAGACTCGCAGCGAGCCGGGAAGTTGTCCCAACTGAGTCATGGGGCGCGAAGGAGATCATGGGAGAAGTGGGCAATCGAGTGCGACCTTGGTCTCCAGATCAAGACGTCGTGAGGGTCCTGCGGCAAGGAGTCGAGATGGCATAAACTGCCACGGAGCTGCGAGTATGGGCTAACTCTTCCCGCAATCAAAGCACTTATAGTCGTACATCGGCATAGTGCACCCCTTTCGACAATCAGCCAAAAATCATGAGCGGATAGGTCGCCTGGTGCAACAGAGCATGTGAAACACTGCCGAGTACCATGCGGGTGAGGCCGCGGCGCCCCCGGGATCCCACGAGAATAAGGTCTGGATTCAGGACCTTGGCTTGCTGAAGAATTCCATCAACCGGCGTACCCAACATGGTCGCGATGCGGGTGTGGTAGCCAGAGGATTTGAGCTTGGCGGCTATTTCCTCGAGGAAGTCCTTCGCTTTGCCGAGGGCATGAGTTTCCATCTGCTCGACTGAGACCGCGTCCACCGGCCAGGGAGGTCTGGTATGGGGAAGAACGGTGAATAGAGTAATCGTGAGGGAATCCCGAAAGGGTTTCTGTTGAAGGAAGGCGAGGGCATGGTCCGCATCATAGGTTCCTTGTAAGGGAAGCAATATGTCATGAAGCGTTTTCAAGGGACCGGGAAGGATCAGTTTCGCACCAGACCCAAAGGTCAACACTCGATGGGAGACGCTTCCAATGAGCCGTTCCTTGATCGGTCCAAGCCCTCGGGTGCCCAAGAGAATCAGCCCGACCTTGAATTGCTCAGCCAAGGCCACGATCTGATCCGCTGGAGATCCGACGACCAGATGCTTGGTAACCCGCCCGACATCCAATGGAAGCAATGACACAATGCGATCCAACAAACGAGTCCCGTCGTCGCGCATGTTTCGCTCGACTGTCTCGTACAGTTCTTGCGCCACTTCCGGCATCATCATGGGATAGGCCGGGCTATGGATATCGAGCACATGCACGATATGCAGTTCCTCGGCGCGAGACAGGTACTTAAGGGACCGGACTGCCTCATACGAATGATCAGAACCGTCGACAGTGAGCAAAATGTTCATGGCGTCACCTTCAAACTGTGAGTCTGCTGCTTCGTTTCACATGAGTCATTCAGGCAATGAAGCCGTCGGTCATCAGCCATGGCAGGGGCACGTCATGCGATCTGAACTTTTCTAAAGAGGATGCTGAGCAAGTCCAGTGCCGCCGTGGTGTAATAGGCGAAACGTGAAATGTGAAAGGAATTGGAAGCAGTTGTGAGCAGAACCTGTGTTACGCCTCACAGCTCGCTTCTTCCCTCTCATCACGTATGGTGCCTTCTGCTACAGAGAGCGAATGACCGTTGTAGCAGAGAGCCCCTGCATTCGGAGATGGACCCAGGGTCAGTGGTCGAGCACGAAAGGAACAATTGCAAATCTGTGGTTTCTCCAAACTCTTGCTATTGCTGGAAGCTCATCATGCGTGGCATTGCCCTTGCTCAAATTCCAGGTTGGGAGGATCGTTCATGGAGCGGGACACTGACCTCTTCAAGGCCATCCTGGTACCGGTGGATTTCTCCCCCTGCTCAGATGAAGCATTTCGGGTTGCCTGTCAGGTCGCGCGGCTGTGTGGGGCGACGCTGCTTGTCCTGCATGTGATCGACACCAGCGCCCTTGCCGCGTTCAATCGATTGGGTCTGCTGGCCGTTCCCTCCGATGCCGCGCCACAGCGCCGCCGCTTACGGCATCATGCCCGTCTAAAAGTAAGGCAGTTGTTGGAGTCGAAAACAGCCGCGGATGTGAAGAGCACACGCCTGATCGTGGAAGGGACGCCCTTCACCGAGATTGCCAAAGTCGCGCGCACGGGGAATATCGATCTGGTCGTGATGGGAAGCTACGGAGGTCGGTCCGGCAGTGTGGACAAGATTTTTTTCGGCAGCACGGCGGAAAAAGTCGTTCGCACGGCGGGCTGCCCCGTACTGACCGTGCTGCTTGCCCTGTCCGCCTCACAACACAAATCGACGCGCTAACGAACAGATGAAGGTGATCATGACCATTGGAGGAAATCGGGTGCGGTGGCGGTGGTTGGGGATGGTTGTAGTCATGACGTATCTGGCTTGGATGTATGGCGCAGTCCTGCAGGCACAATCCGAACAAGTGGTCGAGGTGACGATCAAGGATTTTCGTTTTGTGACGAAGCAAAGCCCGTTGCGCTTGGGATATCCCACTGTCATCAAGGTACGGAATGAAGATGCGGAGCGACACGATTTCGGCTCGACCATGTTTGAGGGAATTCCGACACAGATTGAACAGGACGGCGTGCGTGATTGTGTACGGCCGAGGGCTGGGGGGTGTGTTTCTCGATCCGAAACACGACGCGATGATTCGATTTGACATGACGCGACCAGGTCAGCAGGTCTTTCGCTGCTCTATTCACCCGACGATGAGCGGAGAGTTACTTCTGCTGAGCGCGGAGGCGGTGTGAGCGTGCCCGGGGAGGGACTGAGAATTCTCCTTGCGACTGACGGGTCGCATGGCTCGTCGACTGCGGAAGCCTATGCCTGTGGGTTGGCCCGGTCATGGGGGGCCTCTTTGACTGTGATGAGCGTGCTGGAATTCCCTCCTGGGATGGACCCGGACTACGAGGTGAATCGATTGTACCTGGATGGATTGATGAAGAACGTCACGACGAAATTAACGGATCTCAAGGCGCGGGCGGTCGCGCTTGGTATTTCCGTACAATCGTATGTTGCAACAGGAATCCCGAGTGAGGAAGTGTCGGCCATCGCGCGAACCCAAGAGGCCGAATTGATTATGGTCGGCACGAGAGGGAAGACCGGTCTCGACACATCTTGCTGGGAAGTACGGCCGAGCGAATCATTCGGATGGTGCCCTGCCCCGTGTTGACTATCCCGACGGAGAGACATCGTGCGGAGGGAAGCTCGAGTATGGAAAAGACGAGCGCCACGCTCAATCGAATACTCGTGCCGGTCGATTTTTCAGATTGTTCACTGGACGCACTGGAGTATGGGGCATTGGTTGCCCAACGATCACAGGCTTCCATCACACTTCTTCATGTACTGGAGTCTGTGTCGTACGGATTAGATTTCACGCTCCCTCGGGTGACGAAGCGGGAACAGGTTCGGACAGAACTGACCGGGCGGTTGTCCAAGCTTGCATCGGCGCTCGCCTCGGCCGGCGTCCCGTCCGAGTTCGCCATTTCCGGTGGGCTGCCGGCCGATTCTCTCCTCGATACGGCTCGATCTCAGTTGGTTGATTTGATTATAATGGGGACGCATGGCCGCCGCGGCTTGTCGCATACATTATTCGGCAGTGTCGCGGAATCCGTCCTGCGAAGATCCTCATGCCCCGTTCTGACGGTCCGCAGTCCAAAGTTTCGCCCAGGCCATCGTCGTGTGCTTTCAAGTCAACTCATTCCAGCAAGCCATTAACTGAGGAGCGAACCATGCGAAGGATCGCGAAGAAAACCGGCAAAGTGAAAGCCAAGCCCTCTTCTGCACCGGGCAAAGCCGAGAAGCCCATCGAATTGCCGGATGACATGTGGGAACGGATCTCGCGGAAAGCCTACGAGCTCTGGGAACAGCGCGGCCGTCAAGAAGGCAGCGCGCTTCGAAATTGGCTCGACGCGGAAGAAATCGTCATGGAAGAAATTCATGAAGCACGCGAGTGAACAAGCGGCGGGATTCTGGACTCCGCGGCCTGCGTCTTTGGACGGAGTGCTCTCACGCCTGGACAACCTTTCGCGTAAGCCGGAACTCATGTTGCAACGTGAACTGGCACACGCGCGAGCACTCAAGCCGTATTTGGAAGGTGGCGCGGGACGGCTTGTCGCGCCACTTGAGCAAGAAGTCGAGCTGGCGAGCCTCTATCTGTTCTGCGACTATTATCCGGATGACGGACAGCTGACGCTGATCGAACAGCTGCGAGACGTCATCACCGAATACATTCCCGAGGAGGAGCGGCAGTGGCTCTATCCCTTGAAACATTCCTATCTCGATGTACTGAAACCGGTCTCGCCGCCGAAGTCCGACCAAGATCTTGTGTTGCAATCACTTGCTGATGGGACGAGGCTGGTCCTACCAGGCGGAGACTTCGTCAAGGAGTTTGCGGCGGACCGTCCGTTACTGACCCGAGTCATTCATGATCCACACACCCAGGAGCTCGACAGGGCCGTATGGGCCGGTTGTGGAATCGCCGTGTCACAAGTCGATGCGGAGGCCTTGCTCGACATCACGTCGGAATGGCGTCGAGAGATGGAGGTGACCACCGGCTCCTTTGCGCTGGGAGAATGGAAGGAGTTTGCCAAGCGATTCGGCTACATGATTCTCTGGGCACTCGCGCAACGACGCATGGCTGCCTTGGTGGATGCCGTCGTCCATATCGGATATCGCAATCCCAATGGCCAGCCCTATCTGTACGCGGTCGCTCTGTACGACCACCATGAACATCGATTCTTCACCGACGTCTTGTCTGAGATGAGCGAATTGCATGCAGAAAATCCGGCTTCGGAGGCCACGCAGAGAGTCGAGGGAGATCGGCCCTTGGTCCGACAATGGGTACAACAGGAAGACGACAGGCTCGTCGCCCGACTCACGCTCACCGCATTTCAACTCATCGTGGAATGCGACAGCCCGCAGCGGCTGGACCACATCAAGCATCGGCTCGCGGCCTCGTTGGGATTTTCATTGCATTTCCGAGGCGAGACGTTGGTGCCGCCGACTCGGCAACTATCGGTGGCCGAACTCATGTCCGATGAACCTCCGACGTTGGTCGTGACACCGGAAGAAGACCGTATGCTGCTCAACCAGTTCCTGGAGAAAGCGTACTTGGAGTGGTTGGATCAGCCTCATCTCGCGCTCAGCGGACAAACGCCTCGGCATGCGGCGGCGACTGCGACGTTACGAGGCAAGATCGGTGAGCTGATCGACGACATGGAGCAGCACGATCCGGGACGACGGCGGTTTGGGAAGCCGGCCTTCAGTTATAATCGGCTTCGCGCCCATGTCGGCTTGGAAGAACTCCCAGAGTAATTCGTGCGTCACCGCTTGCCTCTTCACGAGATGGAGTATACAACCATGCCGAAAATGATGAAGAAGGACCGATGGAAGATAGCCGTGGGAGAAAGCCGATGGCAATAGAGCGTCCGACAGTCGGCATTCTTGTCGGTGGTGGGCCGGCTCCTGGAATCAATAGTGTGATCAGCGCGGCCACGATCCCCAGTATTCTAGGGGGTTCGGACGTGTTGGGGATCATCGATGGGTTCAAATGGCTCATGGAAGGGGGCACGGGACAAGTACGGCCGCTCTCGATCGAGGATGTCAGCCGGATCCATTTTCGGGGCGGGTCCTACCTGGGCACGTCTCGCGCGAATCCGACAAAAACTGCCGAGCAACTCGATAACGTACTGTTCGCTCTGTCGCGGCTGGGTGTCACGCGCTTGGTGACGATCGGCGGGGACGATACGGCGTTTTCGGCAATGAAGCTGGAGGAACGAGCCGGTGGACGTCTTCAAGTCATCCACGTTCCCAAGACCATCGACAATGATCTTGATTTACCTCATGGTATTCCGACGTTCGGATTTCAAACGGCTCGTCACGTCGGGGCGGAGATTGTGAAGAATCTTATGGTAGACGCCCGCACCACCACACACTGGTACTTGGTCGTGACCATGGGGCGCAAGGCTGGCCATCTTGCCTTGGGTATCGGAAAGGCAGCCGGTGCGACGCTGACGATCATTCCAGAGGAGTTTCGCGAGCGGCCGGTCAAACTGCAACGGGTCATCGATCTTTTAATCGGGGCCATCATTAAACGGTTGGAACATGGTCGGGCCGATGGGGTTGCGGTGCTGTCCGAAGGACTGATTGAAGTTCTCGACCCACGTGATCTTGGTGGGTTGGAGCATGTTGAGCGGGACGAACACGGCAATTTGCGGATGAATGAGGTGGAGGTCGGCGCTGTGTTGCGGCGCGAACTGACGAAGCAGCTTCACCAGTTAGGACTTTCCACTAACCTGGTGGCGAAGAACGTGGGGTATGAGCTCCGTTGTGCCGATCCGATCCCATACGATATCGAATACACGCGAGACCTCGGCTATTGCGCCGCTCAATATTTACTCGACGGTGGGACCTCGGCCATGGTCTCCATTCAAAACGGACGGTTCAGCCCGATTCCGTTCAAGCAGATGGTGGATTCCTCCACCGGACGGACTAAGGTGAGGATGGTGGATATCGATTCCCAGTCCTATCAGATCGCCCGACAATACATGATTCGGCTCACAGAGGCCGACGTGAACAATCGGGATGTGTTGGGCCGCTATGCCGCCTTGGCCAGCCTGTCTCCAGAGGCCTTTCGAGAGCGGTTCAACACAGCCCTCTGAACAACATGGATGCATCTCGTCGGCAAAGGGTATCCAACATGAAGATTCTTGCGGCCACTGATGGATCGAAACATGGTAGGTGGGCGATCGAATGGTTGGCGAAGATGCCGTTCGCTGTGCAGCCGGTCGTCCGTGTTCTCCATGTCGTCGATGTAGCGAGCGTTCGGGCTCCCTTCATGATCCAACCGGTAATCGTCGGTACCGAACGGTACATTCAGTCCGAAGTGAAGCGGATGGAAGCGGCGGCGAAGTCCACAAAGAAAGAATCGGAGAGTTTGTTGTCCACACTCGGTTTGAGCGGCACCGTGACGATCGCCCAAGGCGGTGTGGCAGCCATGGTCATGAAGCATGCGCAGCGTGGTGTAGGACTCCTGTCGATCGGGTGCCGAGGCTTGGATGCCTTGGATCGATTCATGCTGGGCAGCATCTCGAACCATGCCATCCACCATGCCCCTTGCTCCGTATTGGTCGTGAAAGAGGGCCCTCGGCCCGTCAGGCATGTAGTGTTGGGGATCGACGGGTCGGCAGCGTCGGATAAAGCGGTTACGTTCTTGATGCGTTATGTCAATCCCATTCCAGACGGTCTGGATCACGAACCAGTCATGGTGACAGTGGCGCATGCGATGCCTTCTTTTAAGCATCCAAAAGTCAAAGAGGCCGGGGAAACACTGGTACAGCGTTATGGTGCTAAACTTGCGAAATCAGGCTTCCAGATACGTGAAACCTTGAGGCTGGGCAAGCCGGCTGACGAGATTCTGACGGTGGCCAAACAGGATAAGGCGGACCTGATCGTGACCGGAGCGAAGGGGTTGGGCGCGATCCGCCGTGTCCTACTCGGCAGCGTCTCAACCCGGGTGGTGCAACATGCCCACTGTGGAGTGCTCGTGGTCCGCTGATCATCTTAAGTAGGGGATGACTCATGACCGTCTAAACAGGCTTGACGGCAAGGAGGAAGGGGCAATAGACTTACGCCCTCTCGGATATACCAAGGGAGAGGCTCTATGACAGCATTAATGAAAATGGATCAAGACTCGCTTCCTGATCGTTTAGTGACGGGGCTTTCAAAAATCGGTTTGGCGATGAAGAGCCGCGCATGGAGACGGAAGGGACGGCAAGGTATCGGTCCCTTGCAAATCCAAGTGCTGACGTTCCTTCGCTCTCGACCGAATCATTCGGCTACCGTCTCGACGATTGCCCGAGAACTCTCTATTAAGCTACCCACCGCTTCTGAAGTCATCCGAACGCTTGAGCAGAAGCGTTTGGTCCGCCGGCGCCGCCGGGAAATCGACAACCGCGTCGTGACCGTCCATCTCACTTCGCTTGGAGCAAAGGCAGGCCACGTGGAAAACCGATGGCCGGAGCTTCTCGCGTCTGCTACAGAGAATTTATCGGTACAAGAGCAGGTCGCTCTTCTGACCTCGCTCGTGAAACTGATTCGCGCGCTTCAATTGCAGGGAGAAATACCTGTTGCGCGCATGTGCGTCTCCTGCGAGCATTTTCGTCCGCATGTCTATGCGGGATCGGACCAACCACATCACTGCAACTTCTACAATACTGCGTTCGGAGATCAGGCGTTTCGTCTTGACTGCCCCGAGTACGTGGAAGCCCCAGCGGAAGGTCCGAGCAATAATGCTGACTCTCCCAAAACTGCGAGCGTGGTCCAAACCCAAGGCCTCACCGCGGGCTGACGGCTTATTTATAGGTCAGCTCCTGTGACGGTTGTTCTGTTCGGCTGATGTAAATTCGGCGGTCCGCCTCAACCTGCATCATTAAGTCTTCCAAAGCCGCCTGCAACGCGGTCTCGATAGGGTCGCGGTCGGAAGCAGTGACCCACCGTACCGGTGATCCCACAGCGGTGTGTTCGGCGCGATACGTCTTAATAAGCCGGACGCCTTCGCTCATTTCTGCTTGCAACCCGATTCGGTAATGATAGAGACCGCTGCGAGAGGTCAGCGTCAGTTTGGTGACCACACGAAGCGTCAGGTCGGCTGGGTCAAGCGAGACTGAAGCGAAGCTGTCTCGTTGTTGCAGGTATTGCAAGACCGCCTGCTTCAGGTCGAGATGCGACCATTCCAGCAAGACGATGCCTGGCCGATGGTCCGGGCCTTCCATTGAAATCGGGCTGATAACCGCCTGAAGGGTTCGAGGGATAGTGATGGACGATGCGCTCCCGGAGAGAGGCGCTACCTGAATCCGATGAACACACCCCACCCCTATAACACAGAGGCTCAGCAGAAGCATGTTGAACGTCGTGGTGCGGGTCATAGACAATCACAGGCTGGGCGTACGAACTCTCGCCGCAGTGTTCTGATCTGCGCGATTATCGAGTCGAGTCGGGAGAGGGCTCTGACACGATCTCCAAGTCTTTCAACGCTCGAGCAGCCTGCTCTCGGTAGGCGTATTCTGTCGGGTCCGTGTAGGTATCGATCACACGTTGATACGTTGCACGGGCTCTCTCCGGCTGCTGCTTGATCGCGAGATATTGCCCCAACGCAATCCAGTTCTGAGCTGCCGTTTCTCGGGTCGTCTTCATCAGCGCGAACTCCCGTCCGACTTGCGATGTCCCCTGTAATTGACCCTGCTTCCTGACGGTATCCGCCATCTGGTCGGCCATCGCTTCGATCTGTTCGTTTTCGTGAACCGCCGCTCCCACTCTATTGGCTTTGAGGTGCTGATAGAAGGTCTCGACGTGGTTCTTCATGACATCCGCTCGCCGCTGATACGAGTCTTGCGCACAACCAGACACAATGAGGAAGAACACAACGATGAGACCGACCGTTGGATGCTGGAAGTAATGACCGGAATTCTTCATGGGTCCTCGTGAATGGAAGTTCTGCGGTTCACCTCATGGAGTCTAACATACACCTATCCATGCGAACACTAACCAATCGGTGGGAATTCTCGAAGCGACCTTGGTGGAGTCCGAGTGAGCCGACGAAGCCTCTTGAACCTCTCGCAATGGCTGAGCTATCTTAGTTGCGGGCTTCCACGGACTAGAATTTAGTCGGCTTCGAATAAGGAGGAGAATGATATGGGAAAGAGCTTAAAAGGGACCAAAAGTCACGATAATCTGAAACATGCGTTTGCAGGCGAATCACAGGCCAATCGCCGGTATCTGTATTTTGCGCGGCGGGCCGATATTGAAGGCTATCCGGACGTCGGCGGGCTCTTCCGGGACACCTCGGAGGCTGAAACGGGCCATGCATTCGGTCATCTGGATTTTTTGAAAGAGGTGGGAGATCCGGCAACGGGTGTGCCGATGGGGAACACCGACACCAATCTCAAATCCGCCATCGAAGGTGAAACGTACGAATATACGCAGATGTATCCAGGGATGGCTAAGACCGCGCGAGATGAAGGGTTTCCTGAGTTGGCCGAATGGTTTGAAACCTTGGCGAAAGCTGAACGGTCCCACGCCAATCGGTTTCAGAAAGGACTGGATACTCTGAAGGTCTAATAGCCGGCGTGTCAGCTCACCTTCAGCGGTCAGTTTTCGGCGGCGTGGCGCGAGTTCGTCGGCGAAGGCTGGCCGCTGATCGTTTTCAGGAAAGCGAATCATGAAAGGTCTTAGTCTCATCGCACCGGTCGACTCCAAACAATTGGAGAAAGAAACGCTACGGATCTACGAGGTCTGTGACGGATGCCGGCGCTGCTTCAATCTCTGTCCATCGTTCAACACGTTGCTGGGCCGGATCGATGTGTACGAGGGTGATGTGGCCGGACTGACTCCGGCCGATCATCATCAAATCGTCGACGAATGCTACTACTGCAAGCTCTGTTTCAACCATTGTCCCTATACTCCGCCGCATCACTACGAGATCGACTTTCCACATTTAATGGTCGCCTGGAAGAAGCGTCTCGCTGTGGAGCGTGGTGTCCGCTGGCGGGATCGCGTCTTGATCATGACGGATGCAATCGGAAAGTTGGGGAGCGCAACCGCCTCGATCACAAACAGTTTATTGGGGAACCGATTGGTGCGCCGCGTCCTTGAACGGGTCATGGGGATTCATCAGGATCGCCGTTTGCTGCACTTCTCTCACGAGACATTTCCCCGCTGGTTCGACCGTCGAACCAAGACGGCCACAGTCGATCCATCCATCCGCAAGGTCGCGCTGTTTTCCAGCTGCCTCGTGAATTTTCAGGCGACCGACGTCGGCAAGGCGACGGTGCAGGTACTGGAGAAGAACGGGGTCCAGGTGGTGGTGCCGGAACAACGCTGCTGTGGCATGCCCAGTTTCGATATCGGGGATACCCAGGCCATTCAACAGGCTGTTCGAGGCAATGTCGCATCATTGTACCCATGGGTCCTCAAGGGATACGATGTCGTAGTCCCGACCGCCAGTTGCAGTTTGATGCTGAAGCGCGAATATCCGGAGCTTCATCGTGATGAGCAAACGAAACAGGTGGCCGAGCGAACCTTCGATGTCTGCGAATATCTGATGGCGATGAAAAAGGCCGGCCAATTGGCGGCGAATTTCACCAAGAAGCCGGGACGTGTCGCCTATCACATTCCCTGTCATCTCAGAGACCAAAATATCGGGTTCAAATCCAGGGAGCTGATGGAGTGCGCCGGCGCCCAGGTTGAGGTGATCGAACAATGTTCGGGGCACGACGGCGCATGGTCGGCTAAAACGGAGTTTTTCCCATTGTCTATGAAAATCGCGCACAAGGCTGTGCGCGCGATTGAGCAAACACCGGCTGACCTCGTCGCCTCGGACTGTCCGTTGGCCGGCTTACAGTTGGAACAAGCCGGGGCGTCGGCCCATGCAAGAGGAAAGACCGTCCTGCATCCGATTCAGATTGTCCGTGATGCGTATGGGCTGTCCCTACAAAAGTGATGGATCGGAAGTAAAAATGGAGCAACTGTGAACGCGATCACTTCCGGCGATGTCATCCCGTACGAAGAGTATGAACGGCAGCGAGAAGCCTTTCGCGCGAAGATTATCGCGCTGAAGCAGCGGCGCCGAATTTCTATCGGCCCATTGATCACCGTCGTCTTTGAAAACCGTGAGACGTTGCAGTTTCAGATTCAGGAAATGATCAGAGCCGAGCGGATCATCGATCCGGTCAAGGTGCAGGATGAACTGGACGTGTACAATGCTCTGCTGCCGCAGCAGAACGAGCTGAGCGCCACTCTCTTGATCGAGATCACCGATGAGGCGAAGGTAAAGGAAAAGCTCGATCAGTTTATGGGACTGGATCACGGGGAGAAAGTGGCGATCACCGCCGGCGGGGAAGAAGCCTTCGGCGAGTTCGAAGGTGGCCGAAGCCATGAGACGAAGATCAGTGCCGTCCATTTCGTCAGGTTTCGACCGACTGTCTCTATGAAAGGAACCATTGCAGACCTCACTCGACCGGTAGCGATTCGAGTGAACCACGGTGGCTATCATCAGACGGTTCCTGTCCCTGGAAGCATGAGGGAAGAGTGGCTTGCTGATCTAGGCTGTTAACTCAGCACTTTGGATTCAGCACGTGAAAACTATGCCCCCTGTTTTGTTGAATAAGCGTATCGAGTTCGCCGCCGCGCATCGCTATATCAGGACTGAATGGGATGAGGCGAAGAATCGCGCGGTGTTCGGACGCTGCTATAATCCTCCCGCTCACGGACATAACTATCTGCTGGAGGTGACGGTCTCCGGCGAGATCGATCCAAAGACCGGCATGGTCGTCAATCTGTTCGACCTCAAACGGCTACTGCTCGCCGTGCTCGAAGAGTTCGATCACAAGAACCTGAACCTCGACATGGCCTATTTCAAGGACCGCATCCCCACGTCGGAGAACTTCGCACATGTGCTCTGGAACAAATTGGCCTCCCAGCGGGATATCGGCACGCTGCATGCCCTTCGGCTCTGTGAGGATGAAGATCTGTATGCCGAGATCACCGCAGCCGACCGTCCGGATGTCGCCGCTGTCGCCAAGCGATATTCGTTCAATGCCATCCAAGACAGCCATCAGGGGCGGGACTGGGATTTTTATGTGACGGTTCACGGGACGATCGATCCCATGACAGGCATGGCGACCGACATCGGTGCCTTGGACCGACTGGTGCAGGACCGGATCATCAAACCATTCGACCAGCAGGACCTTCGGGAGGTGCTTGGATCTGAAACGGTGAGAGGAGAAGGGCTCGCTAAGACCATCTGGGACCGTCTCGCTGGACATCTTTCAGGCGGTACGCTCCACAATATCCGCCTCGTCCAAACCCGCGATCTCTCGTTCGACTACACCGACCTTCCATCTCGCCAAGTATCTTAATATTCTCCTCCATCTCGTGAACCGATAGCATTCGGCCGATCTGCTGAAGCCGATGAACGAGCATAATCCAAACCTGCCATTCGGATTACCGAATGGCAGATGACGATCGAACCCAAAACCTTCCGCCTTTCCGCTCGGCGCCCAGACCGACGAACGAAGCTGCTTCATAAAGCCGTAATCCGAATCCACAACGAAGGCATTGCTCGACCGGTCAGCCGGCGATCCCTAGGAAGACTCCCAGTGGTGGACGAACACGTGAGCCTGGTAGTCCTGATCCAGACGTTGATCTCGCTGGGCGGCAAGCGGTCGGTGAGGCATTGTAAGGAAGTGACCGAGCCAGCTGGCGAACGATATAGCCGGACGGGCGGCCTGCCGGACTACATACGTTGATGTCGACAGCGCGGTTCGGTCTATTTGCTGGATCAAGTTGCCCATCACCTACACCCGCGTCCAGAGCCGGCTTCGGAGCTTGGGGGTGCCCCTCCGTTGCGCATCTATCAGGCTTTGAGCGAACCCCGAGCGCCGGGTGGAGTAGAACGACCTGGTCGTGTTCGTTCTCAATGGCAAAATTGTTGCTTAGGTTTTCTCAGGAAGCATGAGGCTCGCGTTTGGTGTGGGCAAAAAGAAGCAGCTGAGGTTGACCAGACGCCACGGAAAACACAGAGATCTGTGCAGAATTCTTGCAGATCGTAGTGGAGCGGGGGCTGCGGACCGATTGAGGCCTGCTCTGCGTAATCGATGGCTCTAGTGCGCATTATTCGTGATGGTTCGTTGCGAAATCGCACAGTCGTTGAGCGAGGTAGGTACGTGGAGCCGTATGGGGGTCGGTTTTCAGACTGGAGGTCAGAGGAACCCTGTGTCCGCGGGAATCCCATGTAATGCGAAACCGAATTCGGCCCATGAACCGATCCAATCTACCGATGTATGGCCAAAATCCTCACGCCTGGGGTGCTGCGTGGTTTCAAATAAAAAGAGAATTGACTCTATGATCGTTCTCGAAAATCAGATTGCCGTTGTGACGGGGGCTAGTCATGGGATCGGACGAGCGATTGCTCTCGGTCTTGCCGCTAAGGAGGCCATGCTGTTTCTGGTTGGGCGAAACACCGCTGCCTTACACGAAGCGGCAGAACTTGCCCGCAAATCGTCTCCACGTGTCGTGGACCATGCTACCGACCTGGTCGCTGATGGGGCAATCGCAGTTATAGCGGAGAAGATTCGTCAGCAATTGGGCGATATTGATGTGCTCATCCACTGTGCCGGAGCCTATTCGCACGGGGACCTTCAAACCGCTTCGATTGATGAATTCGATAGATTGTATCGAACCAATGTGCGTATGCCGTACCTGTTAACCCAGTCACTGCTACCAATGCTCAAACGAAGGCAAGGTCAGATTGTTTTCGTCAATTCTAGTAAGGGACTTCAGGCACCTGCGTACGCTGGTCAGTTTGCCGCTACCCAGCATGCCTTGAAAGCTATAGCGGACAGTCTCAGAGAGGAAGTCAACTCGGATGGGGTTCGAGTGCTGAGCGTCTATCCCGGGCGAACAGCCACGCCACGCATGGAGGCCATTTTTCAGATGGAGGGAAAGGAGTACAGACCGGAACTGCTTCTCCAACCTGAAGATATCGCGGAGACTGTCATTAATGCTCTGATGATGCCATTAACAGCCGAGGTGACTAACCTCAATATTC
>JAICWG010000233.1 GCA_025934915.1 Nitrospira sp. | reverse complement strand
TCCGCTCCCATTGATCGTCCCGCAGCCCGTAGCGTCGCACCATTCAGAAGCCCCTCCATCGGCTTGTGAACAGTGAAGCACAATACGCTTCCTGTGTGAATCCGGAAAACGCTCAGGCCGCTAATTGACGACACGCCCTAGCAACCATCCTGCTTCTATAGATCCACACGAATCCGGTCGACGCTTTGGCATTCGTGATGGGCTGTTCCACGCCGTCGCACAAGGCGGAGGTGAGCAGTATCTCTCGGCCTTTGCTCTACTCCTCCACGCGACACCATTCCAATTAAGTCTCCTCTCCGCCATTCCCCAACTCTTGGGTACATGGGCTCAGTTGATTTCCGTCAAAATTTCCCACTGGTTCCCCAACCGAGCCTCTCAAGTGTTTTGGGGCATCATCGGACAATCAGTTGCCTGGATCCCCATTCTTACGCTGCCGTTGCTCTGGCCTCACCAAGGTCCATGGCTGCTCATCGCAGCCGTCGCCATGTATTTCACCTTCTCTCATTTCACCTCTCCTGCCTGGAATAGTCTCATCACTGACTTGCTCGAGCCCAATGAACGGGGCATGTACTTCGCCAGGCGAGCGCGGACCATTGCAATGACCAGTTTTCTCGCACTTTGCCTGGCGGGGGCCCTGTTGAGCTTTTTCGAGCAACAACACCTCCTTTGGGTCGGCTTTGCCGTGATGTTCCTCATAGCCAGCCTCTGTCGTAGTGCGTCGGCTCTCTTGCTGCTGAAGGTAAGCGGTCTACCACCGCATGAGCCCAGCAGCAATCCAGCGGGCTTTCTCGTTTTTTTCCGTACCATGTCTGACAACTTTCGGCGATTCCTGCTGTTTTCAGGACTCATGCATTCTGCCGTCCTGGTAGCCGGTCCTTTCTTCGTCCTTTACCTACTTCAGGATCTCCACCTAACTCATTGGCAATATGGAACCTGGCTGGCAGCGGGCATTATCGGACAATTCCTCACCCTGCCGGCCTGGGGACAGTTCGGCGATCGTTTTGGAAACAAGGCGTTGCTCTCTTTCACCGGGCTACTCGTCGCGTTCCTGCCGATGTTGTACCTGTTCGGCACTTCGTGGCCGTTTCTTGTCACCGTAAATTTCTTCGGAGGCGTGGTATGGGCAGGACTTGGACTAGGGTTGAATAACTATGTCTTCGATGCAGTACAACCAACGGATCGTGCGAAGGCGGTCGCCATTTCGAGCGTCGTCAACGCCATCGGATGGGCCATGGGGACCATGGTCGGAAGCGTATTGATCACTATGCTCCCGGCCAGACTACAGGTTGGGGCCTTGATTCTGGAGTCAGTCTCCAATCTCCCGTTTATCTTTTTTCTCTCCGGTCTATTACGCTTGATCGTGTCAGCGACGCTTCTCCGGACCTTTCACGAACCTCGTCGCGTGGAGCAACGCGCCCATCACCGTTTAGTATGGGAACTGCCACTGTTGAAACCTCTACGACAACTCTCGCGCCGCCCGACCATCGGCAATCAGTAAGGCCCCACCCCAGAACCCACTGGGCGATTCTTCTCTTCTTGTTTCAGCTTGTCAAACGTCTTATCGGCATGCTCGCGGACCTGATCCTGCATCATCGTCGGTGCAGGTTTAGGCGCATTGCCGGCACAACCGCCGGCACTTAAAAGCCATAGTCCCAGCAGGCCGATTATCAGACCGCTGACCTTCCTTCCATTTCGCCCTTTCATCATCCCGTTCATGCGCAGCCTCCTTGCCGGCAATGTTGTGTCATCGTTCACATTACTCAAACACCTGCCCCAGTTCCAACACCGCCTGCGCGATGCCCCGGTCCAAAGCCTCACGGTTCAATCGATGAAAGTCCACGCTGTCCACCAGCGACCGGCCCCACGAGTCCGTATCTTCGATCCTGGCCACGACTATGCCGTGATACAGCACTTCGGCACTTTCCACCCGAATGAGCTTGCTCGTCACCGTCACCGGTGGCAGATCACGGGGTGATTGCGCCCACATCCGATCTCTGACCGAAGGACCGTCGATCCGGTAGATTAAGACGCTGTCTACCCCAAGCACGCGCCCGATTCGAATCGCGCTGTCCTCAGCGACCGATCCGGCGAGCTGGAACCGACGTTCCTGGAACAATTCCGGCAAATGATCGCGATCGACAATCCTCAATTCCGGTCGCCGGATTTTCAGTTGGAACGTCGCTCTCTCCAACCAGTTATACGCATAGGCGAGGTCGGGACTGGTAGGCTTCGGGTGCAACACAGCGATCCGCTGGACATCGTGTGGAATCTGAATGAAGGGCATCAAAGCAGGGCCGGGCAACGAGGAAGTAGACGGTGGTTCCGACTGGCACCCTACACAGCTCACCAGTAATCCAATAAAGAGGCTTATCAGAATGAAAGGCATCGACAACCCCATTGATGGTGATTGCCGAACGATGATCCGCATTACCACGCTCGCCCGTCCAGAGGATTATCATACTCCCCGATTCTCTTGAATGCTATTGCGCTCATTTCATTGACTCCCCTGAGGCCGGCGGAGTATACTTCGCGCCAAGACTCCATTCCGTCCAACAGCCAGAGGCTCCCATGTCATTGCACGACCGTCTCACCGAAGACCTCAAGTTCGCGATGAAATCACGTGACCAGCTTCGGATGGACGTCATCCGTATGATCAAGGCCGCCATCCTGAACAAGGAAGTCGAGATCAAGCGTGACCTGGATGATGCGGAAATGAGCCGGGTGATGACGACCCTGGTTAAACAGCGCCGAGAATCCGTCGAACAATTTGAAAAAGCTCAACGAATAGAACTGGCCGCCAAAGAACGAAAGGAAATCGAAATTATCGAGTCCTATCTCCCCAAACCGCTTACCCCTCAAGAGATCGAGGCCATTGTCGCATCGGCTGTCACGGAGACAGGATCCCGCTCACTCAAAGATATGGGAACGGTCATGAAGACAGTTATGGCCCGTCTCGCCGGACAGTCCTTCGACGGCAAGCAAGTCAGCGACCTGGTGAAACGCAAGCTTACCTGATCCGTCTCCAGAGTCCTTTGCTAAACTGAATCCTCTCTCCTGGTGGCTTCAGTTTCGTTCGCTCTTAGCCGTTAAAGTGATATGGCGATCCTCATAGTCGATGACTCTCCCGGCCAGCATCTCTTACTTCGGTCTATCCTGAGCAAGGCCGGCCATGATGAGATTGTCGTGGCTGATTCGGCTCGAGCGGCCTTTACGATCTTGAACCTTGATGGCGCGCACCTATCAATTAATGTCGACCTGATTCTGATGGATGTACTCATGCCTGACATCGACGGCGTGGTGGCCTGCCGACGAATCAAGCAGCAGGCGCACCTCCGCGACATTCCGATCATCATGGTGACGGCCCAGAATGATCTCAACAATCTGAGAGAAGCGTTCTCAGCCGGCGCGATGGATTACATCAACAAACCCGTGAACGGAGTGGAGTTACTCGCCCGCGTGTCTTCAGCGCTCACATTGAAAAACGAGATGGATTGCCGCAAAGAACGGGAAACGGAGCTTCGCCGCAGCAATGAGGAACTCCAACGCGCTCTCCGCGAAGTCAAAGTACTTCGCGGACTGATTCCGATCTGCGCTTCATGCAAGAAAATCCGTAATGACGGTGGCTTCTGGCAACAACTCGAAGAGTACATCGGTGAGCATTCCGAAGCCGAGTTCAGCCACGGACTCTGCCAACCCTGTCTCAAAAAGCTTTATCCTAGCGTTTATCAAGACTAGCTGTTACGATTCCGCAAGCCTTCCTTTTCAAGACTGTGTGAATCTATGAGCATTCTCATTGTCGACGACTCCACAGACGATCGGCTGCTGTTGCAGGCCATTCTGTCGGCTGCCGGCTATGAAAACATTCTGACGGCGGATTCCGCCGCCGCCGCGTTCAGGCATCTCGGCCTGGACGGAAGTAAGCAAGGCGCTGCCCGGGTCGATCTAATTCTCATGGATATTCTCATGCCGCAGATGAGCGGCATCGAAGCTTGCCGCCAGATAAAAGCCGCCGACCGGTTCCGAGATACCCCGATTATCATGGTCACCGTCAAGACGGATCCGGTCGATCTTCAACTCGCGTTTGCCGCCGGAGCCATGGATTACGTCGCCAAACCGGTCAATAAGGTCGAGCTCCTGACCAGAGTGCGGTCGGTGCTCCGGCTTGTCCACGAAATCGACCGTCGCCGCGCCCGAGAGCAGGAACTTCTCGAGGTCATGCGCCAACTCCAAGAAGCCAATCAGATGTTGCTCCGTCTTTCCTGCTTGGATGGATTGACGGGTATCACCAATCGACGTCAGTTCGATGATTTTTTGGACCAGGAATGGCGGAGAGCGGCGCGCGAATCGACTCCATTGTCCCTGATTATGTTTGATATCGACCGATTTAAGACCTATAACGACGCCAAGGGCCACACAGCCGGAGATGAATGTCTCAAACAGGTCGCTGCGGCAATCTCCAGCTCTGTGAATCGCCCCGGCGATTTGGTCGCCCGCTATGGCGGAGATGAATTTGTCACGGTACTGCCCGGCACAGGCATCGACGGTGCTGCACAGGTCGCGGAGAGCCTCCGTCGCCGAGTCGAATCTCTAGGCATGAAACACGCGGACGGAGAACTCGTCACGATCAGCGTCGGGTATGCCTGCATCATTCCCAACAGAAACGCTTCTCCTACCGATCTCATCAAAACTGCGGATCAGGCTCTCTATCAAGCGAAACAAGAGGGACGCAATCGGACCAAGTCGGCCAGTATTTTGTCGCTGGTCCAAGACTCGCACGACGACTAGAGACCGGCGGAGTTATTTGCCGAGTATTGACACCCCATGTCAGGGTCACGCCATCCACGTGGAAAACCTCAAAACCGTGTGGCGGCAACCATAAGCTCCTCTCGGCCTTCCCGCTCAGCAATCAGGCGAACCTCTACGTCTCTCAAGCGGAAACCCTCCAAACGAACCGCCCTCTCATTCGAGCCGAGTGCGACCACGCTGCTCAAGCAGTATCACGACACATTCCGCAAACTGGCGCAAAGTGAGGCGTTGAACAGCGGCGACATTTCCCGTGTCTTTCATGCCATTTCAGAGGCGTGTTGCAGCTTGTTGCAAGTCAAACGCGCCAGCATCTGGTTACTTACTAAAGAGCGAGCTGCCATCGAACTGATCGACGTGTGCACATCAGGTCGACAACATTCCAACCCTGCTTTTGTATTCCAGTCTTCGCACTGGCCTGCGTATCTTCCGTCGCTGACCCGCAAACGTCGCCCCATTGCGGTTCACCATGCTTTCCGAGATTCACGCTTCAAGGAGCTGGCACCGTCGTACATCTCGCGCTTCCATGTCGAGGCCATGTTGAGCGCGCCGATCAGTCAGAATGGAAGGCTCGTGGGCGCACTTTGCGCCGAGTCGGTCGGCGTTCCTCGACGGTGGAGTCGGCATGAAGAACACCTCGCCGGCCTACTCGCAACCATAGCGACCCTTGCTTTAGAAGCGGCCGAACGGCGTGAAGTAGAACAGGCCCTCCGTGTCGCCAAGGAAGCCGCCGAAGTGGCCAATCGCGCGAAGAGTGAATTCCTCGCCAGCATGAGTCATGAAATCCGCACTCCTATGAATGCCATCATCGGCATGGCCGATCTCCTCTGGGATACTCCGCTCACACCAGATCAACGAAAGTACCTACGGATATTTCGACGTGCGGGCGGCACCCTCTTAAATCTTATCAATGATATTTTGGATCTTTCCAAAGTCGAAGCCGGTCGCTTGGAGTTGGAATCCATCGGA
>JAICWG010000226.1 GCA_025934915.1 Nitrospira sp. | reverse complement strand
AGAACCGACCATTGCAGGTCGTCCAGCCAGAACCGTTTGTTCGATTTTGCTTTCTGCATGGTCATGCAACGCCTCCCTCGTTGGCACAACCATTGACTCATCAACGGCTTGTCAACTCAATAATTGAGTTTGGACCCTAGTGGCCTGTTACAGCCCAATAGTTTAGCGGGACGCACCTAGTTTGGACGGAACAGCGACAAAACGATGCCAATGAAGCAGGATTCGCGCCCATCAATCCAACACGACCAGTACTGGCTGTCCAAGCTGATTGACGGCTTGTTGGACCACATATTCCAGCGCTCGCTCAGGTTGGATTGTAGAACTGTCTCGCTTCATGGGCTTGCTCTGAAGCCATCGGTTTCCAAAATGGCTTCCGCCGCTTTTCGTCCCGACACCATCGCGCCATTAATCGTCGCGGTTTCTCGATGGTCACCACAGATGAAGAGACCATTGGGTAGACGAATCGTTTGAGGAATCGCTTCCAACATCTCAGGCTGTTGTCCCGGCAGCGCATGGGCTATGCGATAGCATCGGAGATATCGCCACTGCGCCACCTGTGTACCAAACCAATCTGTGAGTTCCCTGCGGACTGATTGTTCCAGCGATCGATCGTCTGTCGTGGGATTTCCCAGTACCGTGACGGACACGAGAGCAGTGTCGGAAGGAGCATAATTCGGTGCGATCTGACTCGGCACGCACATGTTATTGATCAGACCTTGGTCTTCGCCGTTTAAGATTAAAATGGGTTCCTCAATGGGCGGTTGAGGCACGGCAAAGTACAGACAGACCACACTGTGGGATAACGGGGAGCGAAGTTCTGGCATCAATCGTACCGCCGCCGGCGCATCTGTCGCAATCACCACTGCTTTCCCCATCAACCGTTCTCCGGAGGCCAAAGTCACCTCTGTGCCGTCAACGCTCGTGACTATCGCGCCGGTTCGAATTCGAGGTTCGAGGCCCGCAGCCAATTGTTCAGGTATCGCTGCCATCCCGTTCGCTGGGAGACCAGTGCTGCCTTGCGCGAACATCCGGAATACAAAATCAAACAGCCGGCGCGATGTTTCCAACGATCGCTCCAGGAATACTCCTGAAAAAAAAGGCCTGAAAAAGCGTTCAATAATCGAGGGCGAAAAATCTTCCGCATGCAGAGCTTCATTCAGCGATATGTTCGGTTGACGAAAGATCTCCTCCAGCGTGGATCCAATCAGGCGCGAACGCAGCCGTCCGATCTTAATCTTGTCGCGGAATGTTCCAATGGGAGACAAGAGACCGGCGAGGGCATCCCATGGTTGCCGCCAAGGATCGGCCACCTTGTGAAATCGGCCGCCATAGCGGACCAACGCCCCTGAATAGAACGGCCGAAGATCAAGCGTCGGCATGTCGAGCATGCGTTGAACTTCGAGATAGGCACTCTGTAATACCTGAAATCCTCGATCGAACAAAACCCCATCGCTTCGATCGGTGCGAATACGCCCACCCACTCCATCGGACGCTTCCAAAACCAAACACTCGACGCCATGATCGGTCAAATGCCGTGCGCAACAGAGTCCTGCGAGTCCAGCGCCGATGATTAGTACCGGAGCCCCACCTCGAACGTTCATCGATGTCCTGATGTGACTACGAAGCAGATACTAAGCTTTGAGCGAGTCAGCCTTCATGAGATTACAGTGATGACCCGGTTCGCCATTCGGTGGCTCGTACCCCATCTCTCCGTACGTGTCATCGCACGCGCGCGGCTTGCTTTGCCATAAGGGCAGCCAGCCGCTGCTGAAGGTTCGGAAGCTCACTGAGAATTTCGATGCGCCGTGCCCCGACAGGAAGGATAAGGGAGTGCGCAGCGGCGCCGCCGATCAGTATGGATCGATGCGAAACTGTCAGATCACGAAGCGTCGCGATCCAAGAAGACCATTCATGCACCGGGGGTGGCGCGGTCACGGACAGTAACAGAACATCCGGGTCGATCTGCCGGCAGAATATCGCCAACTGATCCAGCGGCATATTAGCTCCGAGATAGTAGGTCTGACAGCCGCGTGAGGCGCAGATATAGGCGGCCGCTTGTGCTCCGACCTCATGAAACTCCCCCACGGGACAGGCCACCACTACGCTGAGTCCTTCTTCATGCACCGGGAGATGGCTCATGGCTGCGAACACTTTTTGGCGAATCTGATTGGTCACGTAATGTTCGACCGCCACGTTGAGTTGACCGTCATGCCACAACTGCCCGACCCGAGTTTGAAGAGGCAAGAGAATGCCAAAGAGAGCCTCTTCAAAAGGAATCACTGCGACTGCTCCATTGAGGCGACGTTCAAACGATTCGCGTCTCAGCGGATCGAGTAATCCAATAAGTTCGTTTAGAAGTCGCTCGTAAGGTAGAGTCTCGGATGCCTCCGTCCGAGCGGTCCGAGTCGCCTCCGCGACGAGTCGTTCACGGCCGATCGCGACGAGATCCCCGATCGTATGGCCTTGATCCATCTGAGCCTTCACATATCGTAGTAGTGCCACCTCATCGTCGGTGTAGGTGCGGTAGCGGTTTGCGCTACGCAAAGGTTTGACAAGTTCATACCGGCGCTCCCAGACCCTGATTACGTCCTTTGAGAGACCAGTCAACTTTGCAACTCTATGTATTCTATGGGTATTCATAGGATTTAAACTAGTATAAATGCATGTTCATTGTTTGTCAAAACATTTATGTCTTCAACGCTTGACCCATTGGACATAAAGGGAATACATTGGACAGCACATTGGACGCACGACGTGAGGCGCACCATGTCAACAGTAGATCATGTCAATCAAATCTCACTAGCCGCTCCATTACACCTGGATTATTGCCGACGGTGCGGCGGGCTGATGGTGTCGGAAGTATTTCCGGAGCTGGGTTTCCATTGGTCTGAAGTGGCAGCGGAACGGTGTGTTCAGTGTGGAGAAATCATCGATTCCGTGATCCTGAAGAATCGGTTGCGATGTCCAGGCAAGGCAGAGACCGAGCGGGCCGTCCAACCATGGCACTTGTAGTTTGAATCCCCGCAATCTATAGGCGGGTTGAAATGAGGAAGAGGCATAGTCCAACGTCCGATATCACCACATCCGCGCATGGCCGTGGTGGATTCGCCCTACAGACTCACGGCGCAGGATTTCGTTGTGCTCGCAGTCTGGAAAACCAGCCTAACGGATGACTAGGAGATTCTCATGGACGGCGTTGGGTTGGAATGACATGAACAACGGACCAGAGGCCGGTCCCTTGTTTGTCACGGTGACGCTGAACCTCCGCACGGCGTCGCCCGCTGAGGCAGACAGGTCTCTCAGAGGGCATTGGCGAGAGGCCCGTCTCCTTGGTGTCCCCGGCTCCGAACCTTTATTATGGAACCAAACGGAGAGAGTATGGCCAATGGGTCGTGCCAATCCAATCGACGCATGAGCGGATATTCGATGTGTCTGATGTGTCTAATGATGAAAGCGATGTGGACTCTGAGAAAGAGTGATCGAGAGAGAGGCCTTTTACAATGTGACATGGTAATGGAGTATGGCCATGCGAATCATCGTCACCGGTGGAACAGGATTTATCGGACGAGCTCTGGTCAATGAGCTGCTGGACAACGGGCACAGCGTAACGGTCCTTTCGAGGAACGCTACCAGCGCAAAAGCGCTACTGCCGTCGTCGGCTACCTGCATTAACTGGGATCCTCGCCCAGCCGGCACATGGACAAAAGTATTTCATGATGCTGATGCTGTCATCAATCTGGCTGGAGCACCGATTGCGGACAAGCGCTGGAGCAAGGCGCGCAAGCGGCTCATTTGGGACAGTCGCGTGAGCGCCACACAAGCGGTCGTGGAAGCGTTGCGCAGCCATGCCACAAAGCCTTGCGTACTGGTGAACGCCTCCGGCATCGGCTACTACGGCGCCACCGATGATCGCCTATTGGATGAAGGCGCTGCTCGTGGCACTGGGTTTCTAGCTGATCTCTGTCTTGAATGGGAGGCGGAAGCCATGCGCGCCGCTGAATTTGGGACTCGGGTCGTCATCGTGAGGACCGGCATGGTCTTGGAAGCAGACGGTGGCGCATTACCCAAAATGTTGTTGCCATTCAGGCTGTTCGCAGGCGGTCCGATCATGCCGGGAACTCAGTGGGTCTCCTGGATTCATCGACGTGACCATATCGGCCTCATTCAATGGGCCTTAGCCAATAATGGTGTTTCCGGGCCTCTCAATTCGGTCGCCCCAGAGCCCGTGACGATGAAGACGTTTTGTGAGGTGCTTGGGCGGGTGATTCACCGGCCTTCCTGGCTTCCCGTTCCGGGCATGGCATTGAGCATTCTGCTTGGTGAGTTGGGATCACTGATGACCACCGGCCAGCGCGTGATTCCCGCGAAAGCGATAGCGGGAGGTTATACGTTTAAGCATCCAGCGCTGGAGCCAGCGCTGCAAGCTATCCTGATCGGAACGTCAGATGTTCAGAGGGCAGCATGGGCCTCGGGATGACGGCGACACCCACAATTGATTCAGGTCGGTGATATGTCGCCCACGAGGGGGTGGTGAAAGCTTTCGCTATCTATGCTGCGACAGGATTGATGGTGGGATTTCTGACGATCGTGATACTGTGCCTACTCGGATTGGCAAGTAACCACTAGCGAAATTGATTGGAGGTGTGCTCATGAAAATATCAAGCTTCCCTATTGTAGTCGCATTGACGGTAGGTCTTCTAATTACCGGTTCAGCCATGGCCGAGGAATACACAGGCCAAACTCCTTACGGCCATAAGGAGGACACAAAACGCCCTAATGGCGTCATCGGCATTTCACTTCATATCGGAGCTGAGCATATCGGCGAGCCGGCAGAGTTGTATGTGGGAATGGTCCATCCGGAGGGACCTGCTTACAAGGCAGGCCTTCGGCATGGCGATGAAGTCAAGAGCATTGATAGAACCTCCGTGAAGGGAAAGAATTACGAGCAGGTCGTCAACATGATCCGAGGGGAGGCGGGAACCGTCGTGAAGATGGAAGTGAAGGATGAGAAAGGCATTCGGGAGCTGTCCGTCGAGCGTGTGGCAAGTGACAAGCTCAAACGACCGGCGGAATCCCATGGGAAATCTGAATACTAGTGGGCAACCGTCGGCTTGGCGAAACCGGAAAACAGTCGCCAGCCGCATGAGGCCGGGAACCCAATCATGCTACTGATGGAGGATCACATGAACGGAATACTCATAAGAAGTCTCATGGTTCTTTGGTTTGTCTTTGTTATGGGCAGCATGGTCGGCACATCGGCTAGTGCAGCCGGAGACGGTCAGCCAACCTTCAAAGTCGGAGATCGACTCCCCGATGCCGGACTCATCGGATCGGGATCGAAATCAGTGCGCCTCACTGATACCAGAGGCCGCGTGAGGCTGATCAGTATTGTGCCTCAGCTCAATACGCCGGTCTGCGATGAACAGACGCATCATTTCAGCGAGCAGAACGGCGGAGTCGATCGAACAGTAGAGATCGTCACCATCAGCACCAATGCCTCGGCGGCTCAAGCCGCGTTCGCCAAAAAGGCAGGGATCTCCAATGTCACTTTTCTCTCGGACTCGCCCTCCTATGAGTTTGGGAAGCGAAGCGGACTACTACTGCCTTCCTATAAGATCCTGCACCGCTCGGTCATCGTGTCGGATGCCGACAATATCATTCGCTATATGCAGCTGGTTCCGATGGGTGAGTTGCCGAATTTCGACGCCGCCTTTGAAGCGGCGCGCCGTATCGCCGATAAAAAATAGAGAAGACGAACCAGATTGCCACGATGGATAAGCTCTTCAATTACCTCCATCATCTTATAGCTTATAGCGACCGGCGTCCTGATCGGGAAGGTTGTCTTGCTGTCGTTCGTGGTCGCGCCGATTATAGCGCGCACGCTTGATGCGGAGTCATTCGGTAAGGTCGTACGCCGGCTCTTCCCGGCGTACGATCTGCTTGGACTCGTAAGTGCCGCTGTTGCGCTCCTGAGTCTGATGGGTCTGGCGTCCTTGGAGGGTAGCCCCATGATTGTTTTGGCAATGGCCTTATGGATGGGTGTCCTGGCGAGCGAGTGGTACAGTCGCTCCTTCGTGACTCCGCGCAGCAACGCCATGCGTGATCGACTGAAAGAACAGGAGCTTCATGGACTCGTGGATTCGGGCTTGAGAGAGGCGTGGGAGCGCCTTCACCGGCGATCGGTGTCGTTAAATTCCGCCGTGCTGATCGCCGGGTTGATCCTGGTAGGGGCGGCCGGGCACCCGAAGCCAATAAGGGAGGTGACGGACTGATGGCTGCACGAACTGCGGACCGGAGGGACAGCGTGAATACCACTCGTGCCGGTCGGGATGTACAATTCGTGGGTTGCCTGTTTCTCGCCGTCGGCCTAGTCGATCTGCTCATCATCGAGCTGTTCCCCTCCTATGGCCTGAAACTGTTTGGTGTCATCATCCTCGCCTCGT
>JAICWG010000165.1 GCA_025934915.1 Nitrospira sp. | reverse complement strand
TGGACGGATTGAACCACATCTCGTGACTGCCTGCAGCTTGACGATTGAACTGAAATCCAAGGGCTTTGAGCCGTTGAACGATTTCTCGATACTTAAAGCTGGCCAGTCGCCCCATTAGGCATTGACGATGAGAGGATAATCGAATTCTTCACGGGCCGGTGGTAGGGAAGGCTCTCCTTCGCGCTCCTGTGTGGCTTCCAAGAGCTTCTTGGCAACATCGCGGGCGATCTCGATGGTTTCTTGAATAGTACGCCCTTGTACTACAAGTCCCTGTATGACGTCGGATGTTGCGATATAGACGCCCTCAGGGAGTTTTTCAATATGGAGGTTGACGATGCGCTCCATGTGAACCTCATCCGTGGATAAATCGAGCCTTTGTTCAGTCGTGCGCCCATCGTACCTGATGGCCCGGCCCCAAGTCGAGAGAACTTCGTGATTATTGCTGACACGCAGCCAACCGAAGGATCGGCCTGTCCGATCCACTGAAGCATGATTCGGCAGTCGGGCATGCCGGACACCAGAGTTTTCCCTACAGGTGGGAATAGGCCACTGTGGTCTGCGAGCCATGATCCTCACGACCAGTCGGTAGATTCGAACTGTTCCACTTTCCTTTCCTTCTCCTGACAATCCCATAGAATCCGAATAAGCGCTGGGGTGTGTGAACGCTGAATGCAGGGGTCACCTCGCCCTGACCCTAGTTGTCTTCTCGCAGAAGTATGCCGCTTCCTTGCGGTTAGAACGTATTGGCCAGCCGCCCCGCACGCATACCCTGCACAAGCTTGTAATAATGGTAATGCATCGCACAGTTATGAAGGTAGTTGGTCATAAAACTTGGGGCAAAACCCGCTGTCAAAGCCCGCCACGCTCGTCGAACGTACTCGCGGCGCAACCCCTTCTCCTTCACATGGCTGAATAATCTGTACGCGAGCACGGTGGCTATCACAGCCTGCATGGCCTCGCGCTTCACGCGCATCCATGGATGCCTTGTCCCATATTTGTCGATGCCTAGTTGTCCATGGCCAAGATGCCCTCCGAAAAACAATGCCTCGACCCGTTCAAAAAATGCCGTGGGCTCATAGATTGCGCGCATGACATCGATATAGCCATTCCGCAGTTCGGCACGGCTCAAGTTGAGGGGAATCACGTTGGTGCCAAACTCCGACACATCCGCCGGGTCGAGACGACCTGCTTTGGCGAGTCGGTCGTGCAACGGTGTTTTAGGGATGGCGCTGAGCATCCCGATCATGGCATGGGGGATATGCGCGTCGGTGAGAAATTGGCGCTGCGCCTGAAAAATCCCAGCATCATCATGATCGAAGCCCACGATCATGCCGCAAGTGACCTCAATACCCGATTGCTGAATTCTCCGGATGCGCTCCAGCATGCTCCCTGCACTGGGCCGGACATTCTGATGCTTCTTCGTCTCTTTGAGGGAGGCTTCATTGGGAGTTTCAATGCCGATAAAAATGGCTTCAATGTTGGCATCCGCTATGAGGCACATCAACTCGTCGTCTTCGGCAAGGTCGAGCGTCGCTTCTGTAAAGAAGCGAAAAGGGTATCCGTGGCGTTCTTGATATTGAATGATGTCTCGGAGGATGCCTTTGATAGCCTGCTTATTCCCGATAAGATTATCATCGACGATGAACACTTGGTACATGTCCAGCGTACGCAGGCTGTCTAGCTCCGCGAGGACTTGCGCGCTCGTCTTGAGTCGTGGAAGTCGCCCAAAGGTGACGATGATGTCGCAAAATTCGCACGTAAAGGGACAGCCTCTGGAGATCTGAAGACTTGCATAGAGGTATCTATCCATTTGTAACAGATCGAAACGCGGCGTCGGCACGCGAGTCATATCTGATTTCGTCTGTTGCTCATAGCGCCAGTTCCACTGATGCCCCTGCCAATCCTTCAAGAAGGCTGGCCAGGTCTCTTCGGCTTCACCGACAAAAATGACGTCCGCCAAGTCACCAAAGTAATCTTCCTGGACGGTGACCCAGGGGCCACCGACTACCGTAAAGTAGCCACGCTGCTTCAGTTCACGCAGAATCTCTTTCATGCGGGCCCTTTGCACGACCATGCCTGTTATGCCGATAATGTCCATGTCCGCTAACGCCTCATAGTCGATAGGCTCTACATTTTCATCGATCAATGTCACCGCATGCGCCTGAGGGGTCAGCGCAGCGAGGAGCGGCAGCGCGGCCACGGGCGTGTTCGCGCGTTTTCCGACGATCGGCATCACATGCTCGTGCCCCCAGTAGGACACATCAAAGCGCGGATTAATCAGCGCGATGCGCGCCGTACGCGCGGGGCCGTCGGTTGGGTGGACATCGGTTTCTCCGTACACCATGGAGGAAGTCGCCACGTCTGCTTTCATCACGAGCTCTCGCATGTGCACCAGCTTTCTACGTGTGTTGCTTAATGTTTAAGGATGATCGAGTGAAATATCTTATACAACCTATGGGGATGAGTCACTAAGATATTTGTCCAGTAAATGATTAGGGTGTGCTGCAAACAAAGAGAGCACCTAAGTTCCTGAGCATTCTGGATTAGCCTTGCTGCTCCATCCGCATCTATGTGGAAAACCGTCATGCTCTTGCCAGTTCGGTTGTTGGATCACTGCCGGAATGTGTGTGCGGAGCCATTATGGCGGAATCTGGTCCGGCGCCCCCCTCGCCGTCCTGCCCTCACCACGTGTTTGTCCTGTTGAGATGGTCCCCTCTGTCGTCGATGACCGGTGGAAAGGCGGTGGCAAGGAATTCATGCGAAGCCGTGAGCTGCTCTGCGATGTCATGCGGATGAATATACTTTGCAAAATAAGGACGGCAGTTAGCACAGGATGGGGCTCATCAAAATAATCAATCGGCGATTAGCAGCCCCTGTTCGATCAAGCTCTTTCCTGCAGCGACGACTGATTCTCTTGCGGGCCGAAAAACAATGCCAGTTAAGGCTGTGACATACGCAGAATCAGCAATTGGGTGCAAATCCAGATCCGCCAGGAGTGTTCGAATCGTCGGGTCAAATCTCGCCATTAACTTCACTACACAACTCGGTAAGTTCAAGCGAGGAATACGTCTGCCATGGGGACCTAGCTCTACACGCATGATTTCGGCTATTTCTCTCATTGAGAGCGTGTCTGAGGCGGCGAGCAGACGCCGTCCTCCGACCTTGGGATTGGTCATCGCGTGCACATGAAGCTCAGATAAATCGCGAACATCAATGATTGGATAGGCGGTCGAAGGCAGCGCCGGATATGCTCGCTTTACGATAAGTTTCAGCATAACGAGGGATGCGCTGATATTGCGATCAATGGCAGGCCCCATGACCATTCCAGGATTAATAACGGTAAGGATGTTTTTCTTCTTTAATGTTTCAACGAAATCCCAAGCCGCACGTTCAGCCCGTACTTTAGAAACCGTATAAGCAGAAAGTACAGGCATCTCAGGATCCGTCCAGTCATATTCCCTCACGGTAAAATTCTTCAACCGTTTATTTCTGTACACCATGGCGTCAAGTGAGGATGTCAGTACGATTCGCTCGACGCCGGCTCCGTTGGCCGCCGCTATGACGCGCAAGGTTCCATCTCTGGCGATCGGGACGAGCGTTTCGCGATGTGCGGGACTTTCTAGGGGAACGGGTGAGGCAATATGTTGAACAAACCTGCAAGAATCCACCGCAGCATCCCAACCGAAACTTTGCGCCAAATCCGTCACAACACAAGTGAGTCGAGACACGTCTCCACCAGCGCGGGCGATTGATTCTCTGACAGTGGCTGCGGTTTCTTTATGCCGAACTGTGCCACGCACAGAGTACCCGGATTTTAAAAGCCTTACGGCGACCTGTTTCGCGATAAAGCCATTGATGCCGGTCACAAGTACCTGATCGTTCATTGTATGTTTTTCATTGTCGTCGAATGTTTTAAAACTCTTGCAAGATGTGAGCACGGCAGTGATTATGCGACATGGTAATCGATGCGAGCTGCATAAAGCCTTGGATGTTTGAGGCGGCATATTCCCAGCGGATTAGAAGCGCCGCTTCCAGTGCCATCAGGCAAAGAACCGCTCGATGAGTCAGACACGTTCGTATCGCGTAGGCAGCGGCCATCTTGAATCTCCAGTTTCCGCCTGCAATGGTCCGGCATGATCAGATTGACACCGTCCTGCTTGAGGTCATCATCAAGTCCATCACTATCCATAGACACGATTGCCCATCATGTACTCCGACCTGGCCTCCAATATAAAGTGCTAATTCGCACTGCACACTCATGCTGCATGCGCACGGATCGCCATGCCATAAGAGACAACGCCGCACTTCCTAGAAGTTCTATCTTTGTAATTTCAGAGCATCATCGCACAACAATCTCGATCTATGTTTGCCCTGGTGTAGGGGGATGAGAATCTCGATCGAGGCACAGAATGTGCTTATTATAGCATGCTTATTTCGCAGAGCCATCTTACGCTGTAGTTCGATATCTACGGGCAGATAACCTTCAAAGCCAATCCCCGGATAGCTTGGAAGACATGGACACATCGCTGAGTTTCAAACTACAGATGGTTCGTCGGAGCAGCACGTTTTAATTTTGAGATAGGTTCTCGTCTCCCATTGAGCTTGTCTACCTAGGAACTATCATGCTTGTCTTCGATGACTCGATCAGTTCAGGCAGACTGAACCATGATCGATACCGGTCCGCCGGCAGCGCTGGACACCGCGCGTGGTTTGCGTTTATCAGAACTCGGAAAGGGCCAGAACCTTGAACCTCACCAATCTCGCCTTTGTGCGTGGTTTGTATGTGGTTTTTATTATGATGAAAGTTAATGGAATTGATCACTTGAAATTATACTGAAGTCCATGGAAGGCCCTACTGGAACATTCCCACAGGTTTACCGAAGACTCGCTCCTGATCGCAGTCTGAAGGCGGTATGTCTAGGGCAGGGAACAATATGAATAGCGAGACGGATCTTTTTGCCAAATGTCAGACTTTTAAAGATGCCAAACGTGTTCAAGCTGCAGGGGTTTATCCATTTTTTAGGCCGATTGAGGCGACTTGTGGATCTGGGGTAATCAGCCACGGCCAGCGTCGGGTGATGATCGGATCGAATAATTATTTGGGACTGACACATCACCCCCGTGTTATTGCCGCAGCCAAAGCCGCAATTGATCATTATGGAACGGGCTGCACGGGGTCTCGTTTTCTCAACGGCAATCTCGTCCTTCATGAACAGCTTGAGCAAGAGCTTGCCAGTTTTCTCGGCAGAGAGGCTTGCTTGGTTTTTTCGACGGGATTTGCTGCCAATCTGGGAAGTATTTCCTGTCTCGTCGGCCGCAAGGATGTCATTTATTGCGATCGTGAAAACCACGCCTCTATCATGGATAGCACGCAGTTGGCGATCGGCGATACAATTAAATTTCGCCATAATGATATGGTGGATTTGGAACGTCTACTGGGCAGTACTCGCCAAAAATATCAGGGCGCATTGATTGTCGCCGATGGCGTATTCTCTATGTCCGGCGATATCTTCAAGCTCCCAGCAGCGGTCGCGTTGGCTAAAAAGCATCAATGTCGTTTGTACATTGATGACGCACATGCTTTGGGTGTCATGGGTCCAAAAGGCCAGGGTACCGAATCTCACTTCAACATGCTGGGCGCAGCAGACCTGGTCATGGGAACCTTTTCCAAGTCGTTTGCCTCGATCGGAGGTTATGCCGCTGGCTCCGCCGAGGTGATCCATTATATCAAGCACAAAGCTCGCTCGTTCATCTTCAGCGCGGCAATGCCGCCTGCAGCGGCGGCCACGGCTCTGGAATGTCTCAGGATCGCGCGGGAAGATCCCTCTCGGCACGCTCGTCTCTGGAGTAATGCCCGTAGGATGAATCAGGAATTATGTCAGATGGGTTATAACACATTGGATAGCTGTACTCCGATCATCCCTCTCGTTATTGGGAATGATGATACGGCATTTCAATTTGCCCAGAATCTTTATGATATGAGTGTATTTGCCACGCCGATAGTGCGTCCTGCAGTTCGAGAGTGCGGTGCGTTAATTCGTACAAGTTATATGGCTACCCACAGTGATGAAGAACTAGAATATGCGCTCAATACTCTTCACCTATTAGGTAAGAACTTTGGAATCATCGGCAAGCGTAGTGGCCAACAGAACCCGGCCGCTTAATATCGATTCTGAGATTGTCCGCCTTGTCTCATTCTGAAGATTTCTCTCACAGACCGGCTTGATCCTACTTGGACAGTTGCTGTCCCCCCTTTCATCTAAGCTGCAATGCCGTTCCATCCATACGTGAGCATGCCCGAACCGCGGTGGATCAGTGACAATGTGAAGTGGCTCGGGGTGGAAAGGATACCAATGGTTCCAGATCTCTTTCATCTCTTGATCCGCAACTACATGTATACCCATCTCCTGGTGCACTGAATTGGCAGCGTCGTTTTCCCTAGAGGAACGAATAGACTACCTGAGGGAATTCGGTGGCGCCTCTCTCGGATATTCCACGCTCCAACCCGGGCTGCGGTACTTTGATGTCCCACAAATCGGGTATCTGGCATACGAATCGTACAGCGGATGCGACTTCGTGTTATCGAGTCCCATCTGTGCCGACCATCATCTGGAAACCCTGCTCGGAGAATTCATACAAACGCACGAACAGCCCTGCTTCGTCCAAATCTATCAACGAGAAGCAGAGCTGCTACGAGACCTGTTTCATCACTATGTCGTCCAAATGGGCATGGAATTTTGGCTGGATGGCCAGACCTGGACCACCCAGGGCGGCAAGAAGACGCACATCCGCAGGTGGCTCAATACAGCCAGAAATGCCGACGTGACCGTAAACCCGATCAATGCGGAAGAGCGACAAGACGATGTTCAGCGAGTCAGCGACCAATGGCGCAAGAGTCGAAGAAATGACGGGAACCTCAGATTTCTCGTGAGGAATTTCTCCAGAGACAAGCAAGTGGCTTCCCTGGCTCGGCCCTATGGGGCGTTCCGGAACGGGGAGTTGATCGGGGTGGTCGACTTCGCTCCGATGTTCAGGGGGCATCGTGCCACCGGCTACTATGCCGATCTCGTTCGGATGATTCCGGACGCGCCGAACGGAACGAGCGATCTGATCATCGCTACAGCGCTTCAGGACTTTATCCGCGAGGGATCCCACACCCTGTCGTTGGGCCTTGCCCCCTTTGCCAAGCTGAGCCGTTGCGCAAACGAGCCACCGTTCATTCATAAACTGCTTTCCTTTTTATACGTCGCGGGAAACCAACTGTATCATTTCAAGGGAAACTACTTTCATAAAGAGAAATATCGAGCTGAAGAGATTCCTGTTTTTTATACGACCGCGAATCGAAACGCCATGATGCAGATACTGAAGATTTTTAAGCTCATCGGAGTATTTTGACCTTCGCACGAACGGCCGAAAGAGCCTTGAGCTAGCCCGGGTTTGACGGATACCTCAACGGAGGCGTGGATAAAAAAGAGTGACCAGGCGCAATACATCTATGACGATCTGGGCGGCTGTCACAGGTGATTGACGGGCAGGGGGAACGTCGATATGTGCACCTGTGCCGTGGTGGTCGACATTCTATTGCTTGTCGTCCGTAACCTGCCTTTGCGGGCTTCATACCCGTGTTCTCTTCGCACGACCGCCTCTGCGACCATGACGGAGCTACGGGCAGGTGACGGATAATCATCTCACTAGGAATATTTTTCTCTGGTCCTGGTAGGAATGGCCTAGTGCTCTCCAGCCAAGCAATGATGACTTCCCTCATTCTTCCTTCCATCGGTATTCAGCTCCCTCAATCTCCTCAGGAATTGGCTCATTTCCGATAGTCTGTCGGTACTCATCCCACCAGTATTTCGGGTGCGAACCTGGCATAAGGGTTGCTGTCCCTCTTTCGAAAGCAAAAGGAGCGAGCAGTATGAATCGAGGTATCTATCCCATTTTGTCCGGAGCACTGGCTCATGAACGTCGGATGCAGGTCTTCGCGAATAACATGGCTAATGTGAATACCGCTGGTTTCAAGCAGGACGAACAGGCCTTCAAAACCATCTTCCCTCGATACCATGCAGTGATTCCGGTCGGCAGTCCAACTGCGGGATTGGCCCAGCAGATCATGGCCAGGCCCTTGGGGGTTACGGAACGCGCGTTTGTGGCCCCACATATGATGAAAACGACGTTTGAAGCGGGTCGGATTAGACTGACAGGCAATGCCTTGGATGTTGCCATTCAAGGCCCAGGATTTTTTGAAGTGAATACTCCACAAGGAACTCGCTACAGCCGCAACGGTATGTTTTCGCTCGATCGTGAGCGACGGTTAGTGAACGGGCTCGGCTATCCGGTGATGGGAACGAAGGGTGAGATCAAGATTCCTCCCGGCAAATTGGAGATTACGCCGCAGGGAGCCATCAAAGTGAATGATAAACCTGTGGCGACAATCAAGGTCATGGAATTTGCGGGTGACGACATGCCGCAGAAGTCATCGGAAGGGCTTTTCTTCTCGGAGAAGGGCACAGTGGCCAAGAATCCACAACTTCAGGTCGGACACATCGAAGAGTCCAACGTCAATGCCATCGGCGAGATGGTGAAGATGATTCAGGGCATGCGCAACTATGAATCGACGCAAAAGTTGATTCAGACGCTTGATCAGATGGCGCAGGTCGCGATTCAAGAAGTGGGGCGAGTGCTATGAGACGGAATGTGTATCGCCGAAGGCCACTAGCTGATGGCAATGCCTGGATATCAGCTGATGTGAAATCTCTTGCGCTCAGCTATCTGCGATCAGTTCTTCAGCTCTGGAGGATTCTATGATTCGTGCCATGTGGACGGCGGCGACCGGAATGACGGCTCAGCAACTCAATATCGACACCATCGCCAATAACCTTGCTAACGTCAATACCAATTCCTTTAAACGCAGCCGCGCTGAGTTTGCCGACTTGTTCTATCAAATTCAGCGACTCCCGGGCACGAGCGCGTCCAACATCGGAGTCTTTCCAGTCGGCATCCAAGTCGGGGCCGGAGTGCGTCCGACAACGGTGGCCAAAGAATGGCTGCAAGGCAATATGCGCCAAACAAACAACGAACTAGACTTAGCGATCGACGGCACCGGATTGTTCCAAGTGACTCGTCCCGACGGAACGATCATGTATACCAGAAATGGGTCCTTTAAACGGGACAATCTGGGCAACGTCGTGACCGGTGACGGCGATCTACTGACCCCCGTCATTACGGTTCCGTCCGGCGCGTACAAGGTGGATATCGGTCAGGACGGCACGGTCTCCGTATTGCTGCCGGGAGTCACTCAGGCTTCGCAAGTGGGACAAATTCAACTCACACGGTTCGACAATCCTTCCGGTTTGGTCGCCATGGGAAACAATCTCTTTATCGACAGCTTTTCATCAGGACCTCCGATACAGGGGACAGGCGGCTTCACCACCGGATTCGGCATAATCCAGCAGGGATTCTTGGAGACTTCCAACGTGAACCTCGCAGAAGAAATGGTCAGCATGATCATCGCTCAGCGAAGTTACGAAATTAATTCTAAGACGATTCAGGCCTCTGACGACATGATGTCCATTGCCAACAATCTTAGACGATAAGGATCATCTCATGTCCGTATCCTTACTGATCCTGATCACGTTCATTTTGCCGGGAGTCTTTGGCGTGACGACGGCAATTGCGGGGCCTAGTGGCGAGTCTCACTCGACCTCGCCGACGCCTCGAAGTCCGATTCATCGGGCAGCCGATACCGTTGTAGACCGCGTAGCCGTCAGCGAGGTCACTCCTGATCTGATTCGGAAGGCCATTCAGAAACATTTGGAGAGCGAATGGGGACGCAAGGTCAAGACGGTGCATGTGACGGTCCTGGAACCTGCTGATCTGGTGACGATCCCCGGT
>JAICWG010000148.1 GCA_025934915.1 Nitrospira sp. | reverse complement strand
CGCTGTTCCCATACGGGATTCGTCGACGAATGTCTCGGTGGACTCATCGATGGCCCGACCCTGACGGCCTTTCGCCGGTAGGATGTAGAGCTGTTTCGCGTCGATCTTGTCTTTTTTCTCCGGCGGCGGCGTCATTTCGTAGACGATCGGCCGGCGGTGATCCGCCATTTGCAACTCGGGATTGTAGACGCTGTTGAACTTCCATAGCATCTTGATGAAGTTGGTCTGTCCCCGCATCAAATGCCCCGCCGCGATCTTGGCCGTACCCTTGAGGGCAGCCCAGCCCAGATGTTTCTTGTTCAAGACCTGCTGCGTCTTAACCAGTTCCGCGTAAAACTCCGGAAGCGGCATCTTGGTCGGCATCACGGCGTGCTGAATATCAAACAGACGGTAATCCCGCGTGTGGAGCTTGCGGGATTCCGTGACCCAGCTCTCGGTGCCGGGGTACGGAGTGTTGACGCTGATGTTCACGATTTCCGGAATGTCCAAACACCACTGCCGAACGGTCTCGAACCGTTCCCGATCCCAATCCGGATCGGCGATGAGATTAATGGCGACGGTGATCCCAAGGGATCGTGCAAATTCGAGCGCCTCGAAGTTTCTGCCCAACGAGATGCGCTTGCGATGCATCTTGAGGCCTTCCGCATCGATAGCCTCTACGCCCAAGAACATATACTGGAGCCCGAGCGTCTTCCAGAATTGGAAGACTTCCTTGTTGCGTAACAAGACATCGCCACGTGTCTCCATGTAATACTGTTTCTTGATCCCCCGCCGCGCCACCGCTTCGCCGATCTCCATGCCCTGCTTGGCTTGGATGAAGGCGACGTCGTCGACCAGAAAGATGCCCGGTTCTTGAACCTGTTCCAACTCCTCCACGGCTTTCTCGGTGCTGACCGTGCGATAACTGCGACCATAGAAAGTCCAGGCGCTGCAGAATGAGCAATCCCAGGGACAGCCCCTCGCAAACTCGACCGACGCGCAGGGGTCAAGCACACCGATGAAGTATTTGTGCCGGTTGCGGAGCAGATCGCGCGCCGGTCGGATATCGTCCAGATTTTCGATGAATTGTGCCGGCGGCCCTTCGCCGTCAAGCGTGACAACCCCGGGAACCTTCGTGATCGCCTTACGATCATGCTCGACCGCCATAAGTAACTTGGGAGCAGCGACTTCCCCTTCGCCCCTCAGCACGCAATCGATGGCCCCGTTGCCGTGTTCCAAAAAATCCTTGGCCACAAACGAGGCGCTATGCCCCCCGACAAAGACGAACGAGTTCGGAAGTTCCTGCTTGGTCAGCTTCGCCAGATCCACGATCTCTGGAACATTCGCCAGGTAATTACAGCCGAACGCAACGGCATCGGGCTTCCAGGTCCTGATGAGCGCCTCGTAGTCTTTCCACGTATCCGCCTGTAAGTCGATCAAGCGGACATCGTGTCCCGCTTGACGGCAGGCCTGCGCCACCATCTCGAGGCCGAGCGGCTCCAGACGCAGGTAAATTTTGGTGTACATGAGCGGACCGGGATGGACTGCGAGGAATTTCATTGCCCCAAACCTCCTGCTCTATGGCACGCTGGGCTAGAACCCTAAGTGTTCCAAGGATACGAGCGACAGGTCAGCCCAGTGGGTTAATCGTGATGTGACAATCGATGCAGGAAGGGATTTTGACAGATTGGAGGTGTCGGTGCAACCTTTAAGTATGCAAGACTTAAGACGATTCGTAGAAGACCCGCCCAGATCATCTGGTTTTTCTTTGACCTAGTCCTTACCATACGGGCATGCTGCCTCCTGAACGCACACTCCGTCAATGCATCGTTTATCTCCTGACCGACCACCGGATGACGACCGATCAACTGGCTCGAATGCTCGGTATTCCTGAACGGCAGGTGGAGGAACACTTGGCTCATGTGGTAAAAACTGTGGCTCGGGACCGTTCACGACGGTTTATTCTTGAACCATCCAGGTGTTTGGATTGTGGATTTATGTTCCGCGACCGCACAAGGTTGACACGGCCAAGCCGCTGCCCACAATGTCGAAGCGAAGGGATTTCTGCCCCACGCTACGGAATCGATTCTCTTGGATCAGGATCTGTTCACGCAAACACGAAGGCGTCACGGCGGAGAAATACCCGGAAAGGATCACCATGATAATCGCACGACTTGTACTCTGTGTCCTCTGTTTGATGCTGGTCGGCTGCTCCGATCAGAAGGCGAAGGAGCTATTTGAAACGGCCGCCTTCGAAGAAAACCAAGGTAATGTCCCTCATGCCAAACAGCTCTACCAAGAACTGGTGAATCTCTACCCATCCACCAAAGTGGCCGAGATCGCTCGGGCACGGCTTGACGATCTGGACAGCAGAAAATAGACGTGATTGCAATGGCGGATCTGCGTCAGGAATTGACGGGCGCGTCATCCCTTCTTTGAGGGAACCAAGGGAAAAAGGCATTGGTCGTCGCCTGATAGGTTGTATACTCCTCTCCGCGGCTTGAAAGAGCTTGCGCTTCTGTCCGCGGAATACCCGTCAGCTTGAGCAGGGCCGCCCCCATCCCGATCGGCCCGATCCAGGTGAAGATCCAGCCGGGCGCGCCCAACGTCATCACGACGTAAGAGCACCAGTGCAGCCATTCAAAAAAATAGTTGGGATGGCGTGAATATTTCCAGAGGCCTTCTCGGCAGACGCGGCCCTGATTTCTCGGGTCGGCGCGGAAGTGCGCAAGTTGCCGGTCGGCTCTCGCTTCACCGGCTATGGCCACGCCCCAAATCAGCAACCCGATGAGCTCAACCAGCGCGGAGGGCGGCCGGGGATTCCACATCAACACCAGAAACGGGAGCGAAAAGGCCGCCACGGCCAATGCTTGCAGAAGAAAGTATGCGAGCATTTTGGCCGACTCCGACTCGCCCCATTCCTCCCGCAGCCGACGATACCGGGCATCCTCTTCTTTGCCGATCACGCGATTGAAAAGAATGTGGAGACCCAGTCGTCCCGCATAGAGGGTCACCAGCATCACGGGCAGAAAGATTCGCGCGAAACCGCCGCTTGCTTGTGTGGCATACCACAACACGACGAGAACAAGGCCAAAGCACCATCCGACATCTCCAATCGCGGCGTTCCTGGTTCTCCGCTGCACGGCCCACAATGTCCCCATGACCACCGTCATGAAAAGATAAGCCGCCAGGACAAGGGGCAGCGGATCAGATGCAAATATCCCGTTCTCTGGTTCCATGATCTGTTACACCTCACGACAGACTGGACTCATAGTCCCACAAATCGACACCTCGATGCACCCGGTCCTTCAACCAACTCCGGAAACCCGGTATGGGGAACGATAAGAGCGCCTGGATTTTCCCACAGTTCAGTGAGAGATCGGCTGGTCGTGGCGCATCGGTATGATCGCGGGCAGATCCTTTCACGAGACGGCCTTGCAGTTCCGGATACCAGGGCAGCAGCGCCTGGCCTATTTCCCAGCGTGATAACCGTTCACGTCCCCCAAGATGAAACATCCCGGACTCGTCCTTGCCGGCCAACTCCCAGATCGCGCGCGCAATGGCTCCTGCTGGCAACGGACAACGATACTCATCGGCATAGAGTGTCACGCTCTTGCCGCTCTTCGCCGTTCGGCACATATCTTCGACGAAACTTCGATCACTGTTCTGCGACGTCCCAGCCGTCAGGACGATGCGAACCACGGTGTGGCGGGGATTCTGCAACACCAGCTCTTCCGCTTCACGCTTGGTCTTGCCATAGAAGTTGAGGGGTTTGGGTTCATCTGTTTCATGGTACCAACCAGCCTGGCCATCGAAGACTTCGCCGCTCGACAAGAAGATAAAGGGAATGTCCTTGGAGAGTCGAGCCAGATACGCCGTGGCGTCCACATTGATACGGCGAGCGAGCTGGGGATTTTCCTCGCAGTCTTTCGTTCGACTTACAGCCGCGCAGTGGATGACTGCGCTAGGTTTGAGATGCCGCCAAGTCTGTTCGACAGCGGTGCGATCCGTGAGATCGAAGTCAGCTCGGCTGACACCCTGAACTTCCTGGTCAGGCGCCCAACGTGAGGCGGACTTCACACAGTACCGCCCAATCAGTCCTGCCGCTCCGGTGACGATGATAGGTGGCTTCATCGTGCTTCACTTCAATGGAGAAACCGCTTCAAGAAAATCATCTGGAGAGTTGATCGTCGTTTATGGTCGGCCATCATTGATGTGCCATCGATGCGCACAGACTCAAATCGAAGACGATTGTACGACTTCAGACTGTCGGTTGGAAGATGCGATGAAGGGAAATAGCGTTGTCGGTCAGAGATCCGATGGCCGACTGTTGCGGTTTCGTCCGTAGTAGATAAGTCCGGTCGAGGCCGAGGAGATGGACGATCGCTCTCCCCGCAGACTCCTCATGACTAGGCGGCTTTTGATGCCGTCTCCGTGGAAGCCTGGTCGTGTGGCAGCCAACGATCCAGGACTGCTGCCAGGGATTTGCTCGTGACCGGCTTGCTGAGGAAGTCATCCATCCCGACTGCCAGGCACCGGTCACGATCCTCCTGCATTGCGTTGGCAGTCATAGCGATGATGGGTAGATGGAACGGCCTGCCATCAACCTGTCGCAGACTCTCTTCCTGTTTCCTGATCACTCTTGTCGCTTCAAAGCCATCCACTTCAGGCATCTGGCAATCCATGAGCACCAGCGCGTAGGGAATACGAACGAGTGAATCGACGGCTTCTCGCCCGTTTGCCGCCACATTGACCCGATACCCAAGCTTCTCGATCATATTCGCCGCAACCTTTTGATTGACCGGGTTATCCTCAACCACGAGGATAAGGGCTCTGGATCGTATCTGCGCTTCCGACAGGCTATGCCGGGGCATGATCGGGGCAGCAGTCTGAGGGGTTGGAGCAACATCATGAGGAACGTTTCCCAGAACAAGGCCGAGACACTCGTATAAGAGCGACTGCCGGATCGGTTTCGTCAGATAGGCGGCGATACCGGCGCTTTCAGCCGCTTTGGCATCGCCGCGCCGGCCGACCGATGTTAGAAGTACCAGGCGGGTCGCGCTGATCGCCGGTTCCGACTTGATCCGGCGCGCCAATTCCAGACCGTCCATGCCCGGCATTTGCATATCCAAAATGGCTAAATCGAAATGGGTCTGCCGACCGGCCGCGTTGCGCAGGCATTCCAGCGCATGATGCCCATTCTCCGCGCTTTCATGCATCATCCCTTTTCCTCGTAGACTCTGCTCAAGCACTCGTCGGTTCGTGGCATGGTCGTCCACGATCAAAATTCTACGACCCCGTAGCGCCGCCGGAATCGTCGCAACCGGTTGAATCCCCGCCGGTTGAAGTGGAAACCGTACTGTAAGCCAAAAGACGCTGCCTTCTCCGACCTTGCTCGCCACACCGATCCTCCCTCCCATCATCTCCACGAGCTGCTGGCAGATGGCAAGCCCCAGGCCAGTGCCTCCATACTTCCTTGTGGTGGAGCTGTCGGCTTGAGTGAATGGCTGAAACAGTTTCGTTTGTTGCTCCGGCGTGATGCCGACTCCGGTGTCCGACACCTCGAATCGTAAAGTCCGGCACGACGAATTCGAGCGTGCAGCTGTCATTCCGCCGGGCCCGTCCTCCATGCTCACAGTGATCACGACCTCGCCCTGTTCCGTGAATTTGATGGCATTGCCGATCAGGTTCACCAAGATTTGACGCAGGCGGCCTGGATCTCCTCGGAGAGCCGTCGGCACACCCGCCTGCACGAGACAGGTCAGCTCAAGGCCTTTGGCATAAGCCCGCTCCCCGTGTAGGCCGATGGCCTCCTCCATTGTCGCGTGCAAATCGAAATTGAGTTCTTCCAGATCAAGCTTGTCGGATTCGATTTTAGAGAAATCCAGGATCTCATTGATGATGTCCAATAGATGCTCGCCGGAAAGCCGGACAGTTTCAGCGTACTCGCGTTGCTCCGGGGTCAGAGGCGTATCAAGCAGCAGGCCGGTCATGCCGATAACGCCATTCATCGGCCTCCGAATCTCATGGCTCATCGTGGCCAGAAATTCCGCTTTGATCTTCGCGGCCTCAAGGGCTTTATCCCGAGCCTCCGCTAGTTCTCTGTTCTTCCGCTCAAGATCCTGTGCGGCTTGCGCCATCGCGCTCTCCGACAGCTTACGCTCGGTGATGTCGCGGACGAAGGCACAGTGGAATTCCTGTCCTTTATAGGCGAGAAAACTGATCCGAATGTCGATCGGGATGAGCCGCCCATCCTTGGCGCAATGGCTGGTTTCAAGCGACATCGTCTTGTTTTGCCGCGTCTCCTCCCAGAAGCCCGACCACATGGAAGCAGGAAAGTTCGGATTGAGATCATGAACCGTCATGCCGAGGAGTTCTTCTCTTGAGTAGCCCACCATGAGGCTCGCGGCCTCATTGGCATAGAGAATCTTGGCTTGAGGATCGACCCAGTAGATTGCATCCACCGCCTGTTCCATGGCGAACTGGGTTTGGCGCCACCGCTCCTCCGCTCGCGCGCGGGCACAGAACTGGCTGAGCTGGTCGGCCACGGCTTGGAAGGTGGTCAGGAGCGAGGAATCCGCCGATCGAATCTCATGGTGGAAAAATTCCAATACTGCATAGACACGATCGGCCAGTCTGACGGGAAAGGTGGCAGCCGTATGAAAACCCACCTGTTCGGCCAACGCCGCTCGTGGGAAATTCTGTTCGCGGGTGACGTCTGAAATCCACACCGGCTTTGCCTCCGCCCAAACCCGACCAGGTAACCCGACACCACAAAGAAAAGTCATTTCTCGGCTCTCAGCGCCGAAGTGTTCCGATGCTGTGCCCGATACCGTCCACATCGAATGGCAGCACAGTCTTTGAGACAAGTCGTCGACGACCCACAGTAACCCCTCATCCCATCCGAGTGTTTCACAGACCGGTTGCAGGATCGCTGAAATCGCGGCATCCAATCCGGATGCCCTGGTCAGCACGTTGGCGACCTCATGCTGGATGGCCAACCGCCGTTCCAGGTGCTTACGCTCGGTAATATCCGTATGGATACCAAGAACACGGAGAGGGTGGCCGTCCTTCGTCTGCGAAACGATCTTCCCTCGTTCGAGCACCCATTTGTACGACCCGTCCTTACACTGTATCCGGTGTTCACTCGTCAATACCGGAAACTCGCCCTGAATGTATCGCTGAATGTTGGCCAAGACCGTTGACTGATCATCCGGATGAACGAGAGAGGACCATTCGTTGAAATTGTCGCCGACTTCGTCCGGTGTATAGCCGAACAGGTCTTTCCATCCGTTTGAAATAACGACTTTGTTTGCGGCGACAGTCCACTCCCACAGACCAATGCCGCTGCCTTCGAAGGCGAACGTCCAGCAGCCGTTGTCGATTGATAGTACCTGTGTGGCAGCTTTGTCAGAACGCCTATTGATCATGGGAGCACCGCACGCGGCGGGATGAAATCCCCATAGCTCTTTCTCTTCCTCTCGACTTATATCGGTTCCTAACTCAATATCTTGAGGGGAATTGAGGGTCCATTTCCCTTGTCGGAAAAGTCGGATGGATTGGGGATTCAACGGTATCGTGCAGTGAACGGACGAAGGAAAGACATGGAGCCGCTAGTGCATGCTCCCTAATCAACCCTGGACAGGCTGAGAAGTCTTCTAACGTGTCAGCTTCCGATATCTGATTCTGTGCGGCTGATCGGCCTCTTTGCCCAAGCGTTTCTTTCGATCCGCTTCGTACTCGCTGTAGTTCCCCTCGAACCAGACCACCTTGCTGTCGCCCTCGAACGCAAGGATATGAGTGGCAATCCGGTCCAAGAACCAGCGGTCATGGCTGCTGATCACGGCGCAGCCGGCGAAATTTTCCAAGCCTTCTTCCAGTGATCGCAAGGTATTCACGTCGAGATCGTTCGTCGGCTCGTCGAGGATGATCAGGTTTGCCCCCTCTTTCAACATGCGAGCGAGATGCACGCGATTCCGTTCGCCGCCCGAGAGGTCTTTGACCTTTTTCTGTTGATCCGTCCCGGCAAAATTGAAACGGGCGCAGTAGCCGCGCGCATTCACTTCGGTTTTACCGAGCTTGACTGTGTCCTGGCCGTCCGAAATCACCTCGTACACGCTCTTGTTGCCGTCGAGGCTCCGATCCTGATCCACGTAGCCAAGCTTGACGGTCTCTCCGACCTTGATCGCTCCAGCATCAGGCTTCTCCTTGCCGATGATCATCTTAAACATGGTGGTCTTGCCGGCACCGTTCGGGCCGATCACACCGACAATGCCGCCTTTCGGTAGACTGAAGTTCACGCTCTCATACAGAACATTGTCGCCGTAGGCCTTGCTGATGCCGTTCGCTTCGACCACCACGTCGCCCAGCCTGGGCCCCGGCGGAATGTAAATTTCCAGATCCTCCGCCACTTGGTCCTGCTTCTGATTGACCAGTTCTTCATAGCGGTTCAAGCGCGCCTTGCCCTTTGATTGGCGAGCCTTGGGCGACATCCTGATCCATTCCAATTCATGTTCTAGCGTCTTCTTCCGCTTGGATTCTGCCTTTTCCTCTTTTTCCAATCGGTCCTTCTTCTGTTCCAACCAGGAACTGTAATTCCCTTGGAACGGAATCCCGTGGCCTCGATCCAGCTCTAAAATCCAGCCTGCGACATTGTCTAGAAAATATCGATCGTGAGTCACGGCAATGACCGTGCCTTTGTACTGCTGCAAATGTTGCTCAAGCCACTGAACCGATTCGGCATCGAGATGGTTCGTCGGTTCATCGAGCAAAAGAATATCCGGCTCTTGGATCATCAGACGGCAGAGTGCGACCCGACGTTTTTCACCACCCGAAAGTGTTTCGACCTTTTGATCGGCCGGCGGACAGCGCAACGCATCCATCGCAATATCGAGCTGGTTTTCGAGCTCCCACCCGTTGGCCGCTTCGATTTTTTCTTGCAGCTGCGCTTGCTTGTCGAGCAGCTTTTCCATCTCATTGGGGCCGACTTCACCGATCTTGTTACTGACCGCCTCGTATTCATGGAGCAGCGCCACCAAGTCGGCCTTCCCTTCCTCGACCACTTCCTTGACCGTTTTATTCGCATCGAGCTGGGGTTCCTGTTCAAGGAGACCCACACTATAGCCTTTGGATCGTGTAATCTCGCCCGTATAGTTGGGATCGACGCCTGCGATAATCTTGAGCAGCGAGCTCTTGCCTGAGCCATTTAAACCCAACACACCGATCTTTGCGCCGTAGTAGAAGCCAAGATAGATCTCCCGCAACACCTGCCGCTTCGGTGGATAGACCTTCCCGACGTTGACGAGTGAAAAAATGACCTGTTTATCGTTCGTTGCCATGAACCCTGCCGCCCTCCTTCGTCAGAATAATCGTGAAGAGGCACCATACCAGACAACGCTTTTCGATCACAACCGAGAGCACCAACGACCGACGAACAGCGGTCACTTGCATCAGGCGCTCGGAGAGGAGAGAATCATGGAATAGACATCATTTTGAACCGAGGATATGCCATGACGATCGCTCAAGTGATAAAGCCTTTTGTGTTGTTCCTCGTCTTGTCAGTCATGCCAACACAGTTCATTTTTGCTTCAGACGCCGAGCAAGAAAACATCGTCGATCAGTCCAGGATGACGTTGCGCAGCTTCCTCGCAGACTCAAAGATGGGATGGTTTCGTGACCACATCAAGGACGCGAAGGGTATTTTGATCGTACCCCAGCTGCTCAAGGGAGCCTTCTTCTTCGGCGCTGAGGGCGGAAGCGGCGTCTTCCTCGTCAAAGACGAGAAGACAGGGGAATGGAGTGAGCCGGCGTTCTATACAATGGGCGTGGGCAGTTTTGGATTTCAATTCGGCGCCCAGGCTTCGGAAGTGGTCCTCCTCGTCATGTCGCAGCGAGGAGTCGAGTCGATGCTCTCCAGCACCTTCAAGCTCGGCGGTGATGTGTCCATCGCCGTTGGGCCGGTCGGCGGCGGCATCGAGGGCTCGACAGCCATGAACCTCAGCACAGACCTCCTCTCGTTTGCCAGAGCGAAGGGTTTATTCGGTGGGATCTCCTTGGAAGGAGCCGTTATCGCCACCAGAGACGAATGGAATCAGGACTATTATGGTAAAGAGGTCAGGCCGATCGATATCCTCGTAAAACAAGCCGTGACCAATCCTCAGTCAGCTATCCTGCGAGCCGCGCTCGCTCGTGCAGCAACGGGAACGTCTTCAATGGACCAGAAGACTGAACAGACTCACAGACCGTAATCAGCCGTTCCTCTCAAGCTGACATTCTCTTCCCCCATTCCCTTGTCTACGTATGAAGTTTCGGATACCGTACGTATCCGAAGTTACTGGCTTTCACCCGACGGAGACCTGTCATGCCCAGTGTCTTTGTCAGTTATTCACGCGCGGACCTTCGCCTCATCGAGCAGCTCGAGGCACGACTCAAGGATCATCCCGAGATTTCTATCTGGCGCGATCAAGACAAGATCTACGGCGGGCAGAAGTGGCCCAAGGTCCTGGGCGAAGCCATCGCCGATCAGGACGTATTTCTTCTCACCTGGTCGAGGAACTCTGCGGCATCCCATTTTGTTGAATTCGAATGGTGTACGGCGATTGCACTCAAGAAGACAATTGTGCCCTGCCTGCTCGATGATACGGCCCTAGGTTCAGGACTCATTAATTGAGATAGAAGATGACGGTAGCGGCGAGACAGATGGCTGAAAAGAAGGTATGGGCACAGCGGTCATAGCGCATGGCGATGCGACGCCAGTCTTTGAGTTTTCCGAACATGTTTTCGATG
>JAICWG010000184.1 GCA_025934915.1 Nitrospira sp. | reverse complement strand
GCTTCGTCCCTCTGGTCCGCCATACGCCAGAGGGTACCAGAAAAGATTGTCCCCGTAGCAAGCTACGGGGAATCACAAGTTGAAATATCAAATTAAATCCGCCAACAAACCGAAATCAACGCAATCCATCGTTTGTTTGGACGTTAGCAACGAAGTTCTGACGGACACAATCATTCGGCTACATGTAGTACTGTGATTGGATCCGGAACAGCTCGGCATAGGCGCCATGGCAACGCATCAGCTCTTCATGCGAACCACTTTCCAAAATCCGTCCTTCGTCAAGCACATAAATTCGATCAACCATTTTCACGGTGGACAGGCGATGACTGATCAAAATCGCCATGCGACTTTTGGCCAACTCATGAAACCGGCTAAACAGCTCAGCCTCAGCCTTAGCATCCATCGCGCTGGTCGGCTCATCAAGAATCAGAATCTGCGAGTCGCGGAGAAAGGCTCGCGCGAGCGCCACCTTTTGCCATTCCCCGATGCTCAGTTCATGCCCGCCGTCGAACAGCTTGCCGAGCACTGACTCGTACCCCTTGGGCAAGCGCTCAATGACCTCATGAACACCAGCCTGTTTGGCCGCATGGATGACGGCGGGAAGATCGACATCGGGAGATCTCACGCCCAAAGCGATATTGTCTTTTACCGAGAACTGAAACTTCACGAAGTCCTGGAAGACCCCACTGACAGCGCCACGGACATCGGCAATGAGATAGTCTCGAAGATCTTCACCATCAATCGTAATGCGACCGCTTGATGGATCGTAGAGTCGGCATAGGAGCTTTACCAACGTTGTCTTCCCTGCCCCATTCGTCCCGACGAATGCGACATGTTCGCCTGGTCTGATTGTAAAGGTGAAGTCCCGAATTGCCACACGTTCTTCATGCGGGTATTGGAATGACACATGATCGAACGTAACCCCCTCCGTGATTGGTTGGGGAAACCTCTTTGGGTGTGCCGACTTCGGCAAGCGAGACTGAATACCCAAGAACTCACCCAACGTGGTCAGGAACAGATTGCTCTCATAGAGTTTCGACAGACTCCATCCCAAACTCTCCAGGAATCCTGAGGCCCGCTGTACCGCCTGGAAAAACATGACGAGGTCACCCACCGTGAGTAGTCCCTGAAATGTTCGGAACGCCACAAAACTATAGACTCCGAATACGCCAACCACGCCGATGACCTGCGCGGCAAGGCCCGCGAGGACCCACCGGCGCTCTAACACAATCCGTTCCCGACGCAACACTGATCGTGCATCTTGGAACCACTGCCGTAGTCGAGGGCCGAGATCGAACAGCCGGACTTCTTTCGCTGCGGTGGCTTGCGTCAGCAGCATATTGACGTACCAGGCCTTCCGTTCAAGCGGCGTCCGTTCACGCTCCCAGGCAAACAGCCGGTGGGATTGCTGTAGTCGGACGAAGAAGTATGGGATGGCTGTCAACAGCAAGACCGGAATCACCCCCCAATGCAGCCACCAGAGTATGGCTGCCATAGCAAGCAATGAAATCGCATCTTGACCAAGTTGAAGCAAGGCGTTGAGAATCACCGTCGGTTGATAGGGCGCTTCTTGCTGTGCGCGATGGAGCGTATCGTGATAGCGTGCATCCTCATAGTACTCCAAATCGACCTCGATGGACTTTGCCTGAAGGAGCGCATGCATATGATCGGTGACGACTTGAGCATGAATTCTGGAAATCAGAGAGGCCACGCTGGTGAGTATGGCATTGGCCACTGCGACACCCGCCAACCCCACAAGAATCATGGTCATCCGACTTAACGAGGCCTCGGCAGACGGAAGCTTAAGCTCTTCGGTCACGGCATCGATCAACAGCTTCGTCAGATACAACACTGCCAGCGGGAGGAGGCCTTGCATGACCCGCACTACGATACTGCCGATGGCCAGGCTCGGATTACTCTGCCACACGAACGAGAGGGCATGCCGAAGCGTCAAGAGGAAGGGGCGGATGCGATTCAGAATGATGTTCATAGCCAATCAAAACAGGACGCTTGTCGCCCTGTTATTCTGACGCTAGATGGTAGGGTCTCGGCTCCCACCGGCTGTGAGATCCGGAGGATACGAAAAGGCGACCGTGTACTGTTGCCAATGCCGGCCTGTCTCGTGAAAAGGCAAGCGATCCAACGTGAGCCACGCATGCCCACCGAGATGTGAAGCGTCTTTCCTCACACCACATTGAAATCGAACCGGATATCCCGATCGCCTGGCGAGCCAATAGAGAGCCAACGACCGCGGGAAGCAATTCCCCTTTTTGTTATAGGGAAACAGTTGAAGCCAACGATCCACGTAGTAGACCAAATCCTCCATTTCTGCCTCGTCAAGCATTCTCGCCATTGAGCGAGGAGTCAATCGATCCAGCACCAGCGGCAAACTCTTGATCCGCAACAAGAGGCGAACCCACAGCACTATCAAGCCTGTGCGCAACAGGGTCCAGTACTTTTTCACGAGGCGGATCATAGCGTGTTCCGTGTAGCAACCCTCACTGAGAATTGCAGCATTTGTCTTTTTAAATGCAAAGAACACGCGGCCTGATAATCCTGATAGACCTCAACATCCCATCGAGACCAACGGAGACGTGGCTGTCGGCCATGATGTATCTCCGATTTCTTCGGCAGAACAATTGGAGACAATGTAGGCCATAACGAGTCGCCAGCGTGCCGACCCATTTCCCGTATGGGAACAGACAGATAGGCTTGTAACAAAAGCCCGACCAGAAGATGCCTAATCAGCGTGTTCGACCCAACGACTGATAGCTCCCCGAATCCGGGGGGGTAACAAAGTCCTCATGGTCCGGTGAAAAAGGCAAACGACCCGAGCGAGACGTGGAAGGGAAATGCGCCAGCGAAACCAGACGGGAGGGGTCACGACCAGAGGACTCTGATCACGACTGAGCATCAGGCCAAACTTCCAGCGCTCCCACCACGAATCCTTTAAAGAGAAATAGACCGCAACTGCCTCTGCCTGATTCACCCCGGCATGATGATCTGCCAGCAGAGTAGATGGCATACGGTGAGACAAGATCTGCACATCTAAATCAGCGGAGAACCGCGCGAGAACCGCCTCGGGTAGGGGGGCATTCAACAGCCGATGCGCGAGTGACAACCCCATATACACCAGTCGTCTGCAGCGCCACGCCGATGCGATGGAGAAGATCCAATCCCAGTTCAGGTGCTGGTGTGAACGAAGCAGCTCCGCGACATCGCACACCCATTTGAGCGCTTCCCACGCATGCTTCGTCCCATGGACACACAGGACGATCAACAGAGCTTCCGGCGTCAGTCCTTGTACCATCTTGCTCGCAAGCGGAACAGCCATTCGACGCTGCCAGAACTCGGGACGATCCAACTGAAACGTAAAGTGTTGCTGTACCATCACCCACTGGAGATCGACACGAAAGAGCATCTGCCTCTTGATAAACACACGGTACGGCCCGTCCTTGTGGTCTGTCTCTCCAGGAGCAGAGGAACCGTCTTTCCTCTCATAGTCCAAGGCCAGCAATACAGTTTGCGCTTCAGCAACGGAGCGTTCGGGGACAACCAGATCCATGTCGTTGAAGTCGCGAAGTGTCAGATCGCCATAAATCGAAGCTGCCAGGGTCGCCCCTTTGATAGGGATGACCGGCACTCCATGCGCCTCAAGCGCTTCACACAAGACGACGAGTTCCTGGGCAAGCAACCGATTGAGTAAGGCGCCGGCTTGGGCCCTCTGGCGTAATTGAGTCAAGGATTCGGCGGGCACGAGGTCAGAACAAAACGCCGACAGATTCCGATGCAACAGGGGGCCGACGCCATGATACCACGCCAGGTCAAGGACAACTGCCCAGTCAAGCGGCCCCTGAGCTCCCTGCCTGATACGTTCCTTAAGCTCATCTGTCACAACCGTACGGGCACACCAGATCAAGAGCTCCGATTCTGCTCGCAGTGAGAACTGCCCGGTCGTCATCATCTTGCCTGTTCGAGAAGCGGCGTGATCAGGTTCGGCAAGTCGGGCATATCACGGCCAAAATGTAAACGGTAACAGTCCACTTGCCGCGCGAGTTTCACTAATATTTGAAATTCTCGTCTGGCCACCTCTGGATCAAAAACCAATAACGCCTGTGGGAGGAGAAGCTCCAGGGCCTGCCTCTTGGAGATACGCTCCAGGTGACTATGGCAGGCATCGACGACATGGGGGAACAGCACCATGGCTGGCCGACAGCGCTCGCCCCCCGATGTCGGATACAAATCCTCTACATGAAAAGACCGTTTGTGCGATCCGGGATGAGGAGCGGGATCAAGGACATCGAGGAGTTCAGGGAAAAACGCGATTGTCGTTTCAGTCACATTCATCTTGGTGGGAAAGGGGAGCACTTCCACGTGTACTCCGGCATCTTGAATCAGCGGATGATCATCCGACAGATACCGATAGCCCGAGCGGAGCAGGGAGATGGAGGACGTCGTCTTACCGCGACCGCTATTCCCTGAAATTAAAATCCCGCGACCATGTTTCTCCAGCGCTGCCGCATGGATCGTATAAAGCCCCCGGTGTCGAAAGAGATCGGTCAAAGCGAGGTGAAACAAATACTCGATCACATTCACGTGCAGTGTTTCCGGCTTGATCAGATAGCCGTCCGCCCGTCCCTGAGAACCATCCATCACCAGGACTCCGACATCGCAAAAATCCGCGATCCAGCGTCCTTCATCCTGAATCACCTTGTAAAGCAACCCGGTCTCCCGCCGATCCCCGACCGCTGCGCCTGTTCCGAAAGATAGTTGACGAGCCGAGGAAGACATCGTCAGCGGAATCTCCGCTCGTTCCTGGACGGCATGGAAATACAAGGTGAGCGCGGCTGATTCTTCAAGTGAGTCCCGCCGGAAATACCTCAGCAACTCGTGGACTGGTGCGACTAACAGAGGCGATTCCGCAACATATCTCACCGATGTGCCGTAGAGGGAAAACAGGTACCCCGTCACAGATTGTTCTACCGCCGCCTTCGTCATGAGGTCTCACCCCCCCCACTGGCAATCGTTACCCGCCCCTGACACAAGTTGAGAAGGCTAGCTGATTCTGATGAACCGGTCAGCCCCTTAGATTTTACCTAATTTTACTCTTGCAATCAGAACGACCCGAGGTGATATTCCAAAGCAATCCGTGTTTCATGAGTGTTGGCTAGGCATACACCTCTTTCCTTTCGTTCGTGCTTATTCACCTGGTTTCGTATTGAATGAGCCCCTCCTGAATTAATTGATTGATCAGGGCAATGAGATCGTCCAGCGCCCGCTCGGGCGCAACCTCAAAACGGTTGCACAGGTTCGCATGAATATCGCTGATGGTGTTATGACCGGTGCAGTGCTCCCAAATGACGCTGCCCAACCGGTTCAATGTGTAGTAGCGTCCAGTGTTGAGGTCCAACAGCACCGTCTCGCCCTCCATGCTTGCGCCTTGTACATTGGCGCTGAGCCGGAGGATAATTCGATCGAGCATCGTGCAATCGACGACATGCTCTGAAACGATCGTGGATGGAATCGTCTGCAGCGAGTCCGACATGGGCTTGTCCTCCTTGGTCTGATACTTCTTGTACGACATCACAACCGACAAAGGATGAAGGGCAATATAAAGTCGGTGTCTTCAAAAGGCTAGTGTGATTCTGTATTTCTGCATGACTCCCCAAGCGGGGGATAGTACCCTACTTTCGTACAGGGTTGGCCTGAAACCTCTCCGCCCCACGATTTCTTTGGACACTGATTTGGGGCCTACTGCTCACTCATTGATGGATGTGTTTATGGCGAAATCGAAGATGGAGCGAGGCCACTTTCCCTCGCGAAAGAAGGGTGAGACAGTCTTGCAGTTGTTGCGAGGCGAGGAGGGAAATGGATCAGGTGTCACGAAACCTGGGTATCACGGCTGCGACGTCCTCAGCGTGGCGCGACCACTTCGCCGCCGGGAGATCACAAGAGGAATATTCTGTACACCAGCAACTTAGCAAGTTCCGGAATGAGATTCAGGATAGTGGAAGGATCCGCAGCGGTATATATATATAAAGCTACATCTGTGTTTTCCAGGAGCTTCGAGAAAGATTTCCACACTCTCTTTGTATGATAGTCCGACGTCACTAATATAAGAGTTTTGTACCCTCTGCTTTTTACCAAACTCGAAATACCCGCTGCTTCCGACAAGGTTCCAAAGAAACCTTTCTCAGCGGGAACTGTTTCAATGTCTGAACGACTAATTCCAAGCTCGCTCAGCTTTCCGTACGCCCACTCATCGTTTGTCAGATTCCGCCCCAGGGCAGTACTATACTCTGTAATACCAGGTCGGCTAAGTATCAATACTCTTCCAGCAATCTGATCCTTATATAGCGAAGCTGCAATGGGGAATCGTTTTTCAAGAGAAGACTGTCCTCCCCCTAAAACGTAAATCACATCTACAGATGCGGCGGGAGGTGCCGGATGGGCCTCGCATAGATGGACAAGGAGGCGAGTTCGAACTGACTCTTCGAACATCAGCAGGAACACGACAACGAGCACCATCACACATGAAAGCAACCGCGCATACAGCGCCATATGAGCTTCCCCGCATGGTTTGGACAGGTTTTGACCTGAAATAAGCTAATGGATCAGCACCAGGATTTCTCCTTTCCCTGTGAAGGTGCTTGCCTGCGTGAGAGGCGGGTGAGACGAACCAGAGGGGCTCCGGAAATTCGGACAATGTGCTCAGTGGGAGTCTGCCTTCACAACAGTCACCGCGAGATGGGTGATAAGAGGAGCGAGGCAATCAAACGAACAGGATGGAACCACTGTAGGATAGCACGTACACATTTGACACAAGAGTGGGCAATCGCTGAGTCCTTCGCTTCAGAAAAGCCTTTGGAACTCCTCAGAAATGAACGAATGGCGGATAATTTCGGCCAGGCATCTATTTTGCCTTTCCTGTTTCTGGTTACGCGCAGGCGATAAACGTTAAAGTATTAGGACGCCTAGCACAGAGGAAATGCAAACACAGTGATGAGATACTGCTACTGCAACCGCGTCGGACGCTTACGAGGCGCCGATTACAACGCGGTAAGGGGCGCAACGTATTTCCTTGGTCATCACGAAGTTCCGAGAGCCATGCTACCCAAGCTCGGTATTTCTGTTAACAAACATTAAAATGCATAAGTGAGGACGTATGAAAGTTGCCTACCATTGCAACCGAAAAAGAGCATTCCTTGTATTCACGCTCACCGCGGCCCTTATAGTCTTTTGCCAGTCGGTATCTCAGGCGACAATTTTCTGGGACGATGAGATGGAGTCCGGCAACTCCGGCTACGGTCTTCCATCAAATGGAGCCATGTCCTACGATACATCCATCAAATTCAGCGGCAATGGGTCCACACGTCTTAACTATCCTTCATCCTGCTATCCCGACGCGAGCGCACAGCAGAATTGCGGCGGATTTATGGATCGCACATTTACGTCGACTGCAAACTTCTATCGCCGATTTTACATCCGTCTCAGTGCAGGGTTTCGGATATCAGACGTATTTACAAAGATTATGCGGTCGGACACCACCGGACCGAATAGCAATTGGTGGGTGATGGGGTGTTGTGGAAGTCCGGAATTTCTAGTCTCCGCTCAAAATGTACCGTCGGTAGGAAACGCTGTTAATTATAAAACTAATTTCGACTTCACAGACTCGAAATGGTATTGCGTCGAAACCCATGAGCAACTGAATACGCCGGGCGTCGCAAATGGTATCGCCCAGGCATGGGTGGATGGAGCATTGGTTATGAGTGTTACCAACATCATATACAGACAAGCCGGGGATAATAGTCTCTTCAATAATAATCGCCTGTATCGTCAAACAGGGACTGGGTCTATTTGGTACGACCGAGTAGCAGTAGGTGATCAACGAATCGGCTGTACCGGTTCTTCGTCTCTTCCTCCGGCTACATCCTCCCCTTCACCTACATCCCCTCCTCCCGCTAGTCCGACGGGGCTAACCGTACGTTGACATAGATTACACTTCGCGATGAAAGCATGGTTGACGGGCGGGCGGGCAGGTTTGCCGCCCGCCATGTGTTGGGCCAAACTTGAAGTCATAAGTTCTCTTTTCCCAGTACCTCGCTGACGGGAAAGCTTATGAGGCCATTTCGCGTCGCGCCCGTGTACTTGGCTTTCCACAGGTCAGATTAGCTGGTGTCTGTCAGGAAAACCCGGAAGCGACTTTGTTAAGAAATATATCCGAACTGCCTTATCCTTGAATTCATTTCGGCTTTTTTCTCTTCTGTAATGTTTCCAGCAATGGTGTATTCACGCCCAAAACTTGGCAAAGCTCCCATTTCTTCCCTTCGGCGCTCAAGAAATTCACGAATCGTGCAGTGAACTCTGGCTGGATTTCCAGCTGCCACGACTCCGCTTGGAATATCTTTCGTCACGATGCTTCCAGCTCCAATAATCACATCTGAACCGATAGTTACACCTGGCAGGACAATAGATGAAGCTCCTATGAAGACACGGTTTCCGATGACTACTTTTCCAAGTCTCGTCATGCCGATATGTCTCTTGGTACTCGCATCATGCGCTAATATCTGCGCATGAGGGGCCAGGGTTACATCGTCTCCGATTGAAATCAACCAAACATGGCTGGGGTCAATATACACGTCGTCCAGCATGGCGAAATTTGCTCCAACGTTGAGACCTAG
>JAICWG010000228.1 GCA_025934915.1 Nitrospira sp. | reverse complement strand
GTGCATACGATTTCATACAATCGAACCACTCGCCGTCAGCGAAATATTTCATAACACATTAGCAAATAAAAAATTATGTTTGAGGCATCTGAATTGCTTATAGTAAAACAAGTAGTGTGGAACGATTCGATATACAGTACGAAGCGGGATGGGAAATTGTGGATAATTTAAAACGGAAAGAACGAATCTTTATTTCGCATCAACCGACGCCGCCCAGGTATCATCAACATGAGATGGATTGTAACCCAATGACACAGCTTCAGGCCTTGCCGGTGTCATCCACGAGATATGGAGAAGGGGAGACGGCGCCAGGCTGGTGGTTCCATCGCTTTGAGCCAGTCTGGAGACCATTCATTCAGCGACTCTGCCGTCAGAAGAAAGTGACCTTGCTTGAGTTCGAACAAACCGCTTCTCAAGTTCCCGGTCTGACACACATCGAAAAAGCAATCGCCATATCCGCGTTCCGCCTACAACAAGAACAGGGGTTGCTGCCTCTCCACAACACGACCGCACTCCACAGAGAACACAACCTGTCCTCCGTTTGACCGACTACCGGATTTTGTTTGACCTGGTTCTAAGGCGCACGTGGTCTCCGTGCGTCGTTTGGAGCCAACAGACCGTCCGATTCGATCGATTTTCTCGTGTAACCGCCCCTGCCTGCGAGGCAACTGTTATCCTCCAATTGTTGCGAGCCAAGTATATCCCTGTCGTCAATTCTTCGGTTTCTCTTCGACTGCTCGGAGGATGGTGCTAGGCTGTATTTCAACCTATGCCTCTTTCATCTCTTCAGCCTCCAATTTCTGAATCCCCGACAGCTCCTCCGCTGGACCAGGCGCTCTCGCCAGCGGCTGTGACTGCACTTCTGGAAGGCCAGGTTATCGAAGCCATCAAGCTGATTCGTCTTGAGCAGAACATCGGTTTACATGAAGCCAAGGAATTGATCGATACGTTTCTCCGATCACAGCCGACTCTCAAGAATCGACTCGACGAATCTCAAGCCGATGCGCGAGAAGGATTGCTCCGCTGGTTGATCTTCCTGCTGGCCAGTGGTGTAGGGCTCGCACATTTTTTGGATTAAGTCATGGGAGGGACGGCACAATGGAGGTTGATCAAATTCTGCTGACATTGATCGGGGCAAGCGCGTCATTCGTGACATTTTGTCTCATGCGGTTCCCGCAGACTCGGCGAGCTCAGTTCCAACAATACGGCCCGTTCTCGCTCACGGCCTCCTTCTTCGGTGCCTTGACGATTCTCTTCATCTCCGCCCTGACGGTCTGCGCACAAGTTGTCTGGCACTGAAGTTTTCTTCTTTCTTCAACAGAGTGTACAATCGTAAAAATGCGTCGTTGCCCTTGAGGACCAGCTATGTTCTCCACGTCCGACAGTTGGCCCGGCATCGGAATCGTCGTGATTATCGGTTCAATCGTTGTGGGACTTGCCATCTGCATGGGGAAGTCGGTCATCTGGCTTTTCGGAACAGGGCAAGAGGCCGTAGACCCATCCGGCAGGGTTAATGCGACGACAAAACTCCATGAAATCGCATAATCGGCAGTCATGTTTATTCTGCTTCCCGCTGTCAAGACCCATCTCAGCGCTTTCGAAGCCGTGACATCGAGTATATTACTCCGCTTGGACTTCGGCATGTCGTCCTAGGACATTGGAGTGCTTGAAGTATTGCCATGTGCCAGCCGACATCTTGTGTTTTTCGTTCGAATCCGTCATGGATATCCCTCAAGTCATAGTGTGAGATTCTTCTGTCGGGCAACCAACTCTCTCATTCGAAACGGTGATGCAACCACGAGGATATGAACCAGGGCCCGTCGCACGCTTTCTCGCAGAGGATCATCAGCGATTAGAACACCTTCTTCAGACAGCGCTTGCTCCCGCAGACCACGTGGTGCGGGGAGCGTACGATCACTTTCGAGCTGGACTGCTCCGACACATCGGGATGGAAGAGAAGATTCTCCTGCCGGCGGTACAGCGATGGAACGGAGGAAGGCCGTTTTCGATCGCAGCAAAGCTTCGGCTCGATCATGGGGCCCTTGCAGCCTTACTCATGCCGACTCCTACAACTGTCATCCTAGCCACGCTGCGTAGGATCTTGGAGCAGCATAACCTCGCTGAGGAAAGCCCTGACGGTTGGTATGAAATCTGTGATAGATTAGCCGGAACCGAGGTCGAGCACCTGGTGACCCGACTTCGCGCCACTCCAGAGGTGGCGGTGATTCCGCATTCCGATACTACGGCCGTCCTTGGTGCAGTCCACCGTGCATTGGAGCGGGCCGGTTATACGTTGGACTCGGATTCCAGCTGAGCAACGAAGTCAGGAGAAGGTTCAAGAAAATTCCAATCGTTGTCCGAACTCGAATCAACCGGACTGACTCAACGGCTCGACTCACTCACCGCGTGAGAATCGCCCCTCTTTAAACAGGATCTGCTATGCCCGGCCTCGCATTATGACGACTGAAACAACTCCACTCAGCGAACTTGCCGCCGCGATTGCGCGGAGGCGGACCTTTGCCATCATCAGCCATCCGGATGCCGGTAAAACGACGCTGACCGAAAAGCTTCTCTTGTACTCTGGCTTGATTCGAACCGCAGGCATGGTACGTGGACGCAAGGGCGGCAAGACCACCGCCTCAGATTGGATGGGAATGGAACAGGAGCGCGGCATTTCCATCACGGCGTCGGCCATGCAATTTCCCTATAAAGCCGCCGTGGTGAACTTGCTGGATACGCCAGGCCATCAAGATTTCTCCGAAGATACCTATCGCACCTTGACGGCCGCCGACAGTGCCATCATGGTCATCGATGCGGCCAAAGGCGTAGAAACCCAGACATGCAAACTGTTCGCCGTGTGCCGCATGCGTCGGATCCCTGTATTGACGTTGATCAACAAGATGGACTTGCCGGGGCGTCCACCGCTCGATCTGATGACCGAAGTGGAACAGGCATTGGACATTCACGCCAGCGCGATCAACTGGCCGATCGGATCGGGCAGTGACTTCGTGGGTATTGTCAGCCGTGCCGACAGCCTGGTGCAGCTGTTCAGCAAGACCATGCATGGCGGAGCGACCAAAGTGGAGACGAATACTTTGCCCTTGGCTGAACTCCACTCAAACGGCCGGGTCTCGCAGGAAACCATGGCCGAAGTGCGGCATGATTTGGAACTCTTGGAGATTGCCGGCAATCTGTTCACGCGGGAACAGTTTCTCCAGGGTGAAGTCACTCCGGTCTTTTTCGCGTCCGCGCTCACGAATTTTGGCATTGAAAGCTTTCTTGACGCGTTTGTGAATCTGGCGCCAAGTCCCGGTATGAGGTCGGCCGATCGCGATGATGGGTCCGAACTCCTCGTCAACCCGACGGACATGCCGTTCAGCGCCTATGTATTCAAGCTGCAGGCAAATATGAACCCCAAGCATCGAGACAGCACCGCCTTTCTTCGGATCTGTTCAGGACGTTTCGAACGAGATATGGTGGTCAAGCATCACCGATTGGGTCGCGATATTCGACTGGCGAGACCGCACAGTCTGGTGGCGCAGGAACGCAGTACGGTCGAAGAGGCCTACCCTGGCGATATCATCGGAATCGTCAATCCCGGAGTCTTCGCCATCGGTGATACGGTTTCATTAACCGGAGGGTTTCACTTCAAGCCTCTGCCGCAGTTCCAGCCTGAAATTTTTGCGCGCCTCCGGCCAACGGATGTCGGCAAACGCAAAGCGTTCGACAAAGGCCTCTCCCAGATGGCGCAAGAGGGCACGGTGCAGATCATGCGAAGTCTCAATGATCAGGAAGCCTTGATTGCAGCGGTCGGTCGCCTCCAGTTCGATGTGCTGCAATACCGACTGCGCCATGAGTACCGAGTGGAAACCATCTTGGATGCACTGCCCTTTACCTGTAGCGCGTGGCTGGAGGGAGATCCGTCCGCCTTCAAGTCACCGTCGGCGGCGATGATGGTGAAGGACCATCGCGATCGAGTTGTCGTCCTCTTCGGCGATCAGCTCATGAAAACCATCGCGCGTGACAGGAATCCCGATCACGAACTGCGTGACATGGGATAGACCAGAAGCCCTTAGAGACAGCTTGTTCCAGCCGGTGCAGACCGCCTCCTTTGGAAGAATCCACGTCGAACGCGGAGACCCTCGGGTTAATAGTCGGCTTTCTGCTTGGGCTGGTGACCTGCGCTGATGAAAGGGTGTGTTATAAGAACACAAGAGGGAAAACAGTGGACGCACAACTTCGAGATCAGTTGGCCCGGCAAAGGACTGAGTTGGCTAATGAGCGGACGTTGCTGGCCTATATCAGAACCGCGTTAGGTTTTGTGATTGTCGGGATACCGGCCATGTGGCTGTTGGATCACCCGTACATGCAGACGCTGGGCGGGCTGTCGTTAACGGCCGGAGTCATGTGTCTTGCGTTCGGTTTACGCCGGTTCATGGCGGTACAGAATATAATCGCACAGCAATTTGATTCACAACAGGAGAGTGAGCAGGCCGAACCTGGTCGAGTGACCTAGCCTCCGGCAGAAGATTTCATCAAACTGTCGGCCTGAGGCGGCAGGAAACCGAGGTAGCCACGATGCCGTTCCGCCAGCTCCAAGACGGAAAACGGCTGACCGTCGATCATCTCCGGGGAGGAAAAGATCTGCCGGAGGTGGCCGCCGCGTTCTCCGACGATCGTACCGGCGAACACCACGCCTTTTTGTTTCAAACGAGCGACGGCTTGTTCGATATCCTCCACGCGAACGGCCACATGGTGAAAGACGTTGTCACCGAATTTCTTGACCCATCCGGGAATGATGCTGGTCTTCCCTCGTGCATCCGGATAGGCCTGGTCGACGAATAGGGCTGGGTAACCGACCTTGCGGTACACCTTCGCGTACCAATCGTCGTACTGCAGGGTTTCATCATAGGCATAGCCCAACTTGACGAATGGTTCAGCACCACGGTCGATATCGAACGTCCGGATGGTGACATGATCAATGACCGGCGAAAAGCCAACGCCGGTTTCGTCAAGCATTGTCTTCAGAACCCCTGCCGCCCGGTTACGAGCGACATAGGTCGCCACCATCTTTTCCATGAGATCATCGAGTTCATGCGCCTGATCCATGGTCGCACCTCGTTCACGATCCAAACTTAATGCCTTGAGCCAGAGGTAATTCCGTGCCCCAATTGACCGTGTTGGTCTGACGGCGCATATAGGCTTTCCAGGAATCCGACCCTGCTTCGCGCCCTCCTCCCGTGTCCTTCTCCCCACCAAATGCTCCGCCGATCTCGGCTCCGGAGGTTCCAATATTGATGTTGGCGATCCCGCAATCGCTTCCGGCCACCGACAGAAACCGCTCGCCGTGACGCACATCGTTCGAAAACATCGCCGACGAGAGGCCCTGCGGAACGTCGTTTTGCATCTGAATGGCCTCGTCAATTGTGTGGAACGTCATGACATACAGAATAGGCGCGAAGGTCTCGCGCTGCACGATGGGCCATTGGTTTTGCGCTCGAACGATCGTCGGTTCGACAAAGTACCCATGCCGATTCAAGACATGTCCGCCGCAGAGAATCTCGCCGCCTTCTTTCTTGATTTCATCGAGCGCGGCACGATAGCCCTCCACTGCCACATGGTCGATGAGCGGCCCCATGAGCACGTCTTTTTCCAACGGATTGCCGATCTGCACTTGGGCATAGGCCTTCACGAGCCTGCCGACCAATTCCTCGTAGCGTGATTCGTGAACGATCAGGCGTCTCGTCGTTGTACATCGCTGGCCAGCAGTTCCGACGGCTCCGAATAAGGTGGCGCGCACCGCCATGTTGATATCCGCGGTCTCGTCGACGATCACGGCATTGTTGCCGCTGAGTTCGAGAAGGGTTCGACCCAATCGCTGTCCGACTAAAGCCGCGACCCTTCGACCGACCGGCACCGATCCGGTAAACGAGATGAGCGGCAAGCGTTCATCTTGCACCATTTGCTCGGCAAGAGCCGGCTGGTCGGCGATACATAGTGAAAAAATGCCCGAATAGCCCTGTTGCTGCATGACACGATTACAAATCTGTTGCACCGCGACGGCGCAGAGCGGCGCCTTCGGCGACGGTTTCCAGATGACGGTATCACCGGCGATGGCAGCCACAAACGCATTCCAGGCCCAGACAGCCACAGGAAAATTGAACGCGGTGATAATGCCGACCGGTCCTAACGGATGCCACTGTTCACTCATCCGGTGGGCCGGCCGCTCGGACTGCATCGTGACGCCGTAGAGCATCCGGGATTGACCGACGGCGAAATCGGCCATGTCGATCATCTCTTGCACTTCACCATCCCCCTCGGCCTTGATCTTGCCGACTTCCAGCGAGACGAGCGTGCCCAATTGGTCCTTCTTTTCACGAAGGGCTTGGCCGATGAGTCG